>JAURYC010000200.1 GCA_030654105.1 Deltaproteobacteria bacterium | reverse complement strand
CGGGTGTTCGAGATCAACCGGAACTTTCGCAACGAAGGCCTATCAACTCAACACAACCCGGAATTCACCATGCTGGAATTTTATCAGGCTTATGCCACCCATTGGGACTTGATGGAGATGTCTGAAATCATGTTTTCCTCCTTAGCCCAGGAACTCAAGGGGAGTATGGTTTTAGAATATCAAGGCACCCATCTTGATTTTACCCCTCCCTGGAAGCGCCTCACCCTCCATCAGGGTTTATTGATGTATGGAGAGCTAAAGGAAGAAGACCTGAGAGATCCGGGAAAAATTTTTCCTTACGGGAGAAAGCTGGGAATGGAGCTTACGGGAAATGAGCCTCTGGGAAAGGTTTGGGTCGACCTCTTTGAGAAAGTCGTAGAGCCTCATTTGGTTCAACCCACTTTTGTCATCGAATACCCGATCGAGGATTCCCCTTTGGCCCGAAGAAATGAACAGCATCCAGAGATGGTGGACCGTTTCGAGCTATATATCTTCGGCCGCGAGATCGCCAACGCTTTTTCAGAACTCAATGACCCGCTGGACCAGCGGGAAAGGTTCAGGGAACAGGCCAAAGCCAAGGACGGAAGGGAAGAAGGGTTCGGCTTGGTCGATGAGGATTTCCTCCGGGCTCTGGAGTATGGAATGCCTCCGGCCGCTGGCGAGGGAATTGGCATTGATCGTTTAGCCATGATTTTTACCAATTCAGCTTCCATCCGTGATGTGATCTTCTTCCCTCAGCTGCGCCCAGATAACCCAGGGAAATGATTCGTAGCAGCCATTGGCTTTTAGGAAAACGGAACGAAATAAAAAAATTGAGCCGATCCCTGATCGGCTGATTGCTGGATCTAAAGTGGTTGATTATGCGGTATGAACTTTACATAAGTCTTCGGTACCTAAAAGCCAAAAGGAAACAAATCTTCATTTCATTGATCACCATCCTATCCATGGCCGGCGTCGCTCTGGGGGTAATGGCTTTGGTAATCGTTCTCTCGGTCATGAGCGGTTTTGTGGAAGATCTGAAAACCAAAATTCTGGGAACCAACGCCCACCTGGTCATTATGCAACACGGGTCTCCCCTGCGCGATTATAAGGAAATTATCCGGAAAGTGCAGGGAGTGGAAGGAATTGTAGCTACCACCCCCTTCATTTTTAGCCAGGCCATGCTTACCTCGGAGACAAATGCCCACGGAATTGTTCTCAGGGGAATAGACCCGGATACAGCCGGGCGAGTCATCAATATCCAGGAAACCCTTAAAAAAGGTTCGTTAAATGACCTGAAGAAAGAGGAAGACTCCACCGGCCAACCCGGAATCTTCATCGGGAAAGAACTCGCTCAAAATCTGGGAGTCCTGCCCGATGACACCGTGGTGGTGGTATCCCCCCTGGGTGTTCTTGCCCCCATGGGGGGCAGTCCCCCGATGAAAAAATTTCGCGTCACCGGCATTTTTGACTCCGGGATGTACGAATACGACACCTCCTTAGCCTATATTTCTCTCAAAAGCGCCCAAAAATTCCTGGCCATGGGAGATACGGTTTCGGGGGTAGAAGTCAAAGTCAAAGATATCTATGCTGTGAAAAAAATAGCCCAGAGAATTCAGAAAGAGCTGGGTTTCCCGTTTTGGACCAAAGACTGGATGCAGATGAACAAAAGCCTTTTTGCCGCTCTGAAATTAGAGAGGACAGTGATGTTTATTATCCTGGTCCTCATCGTCTTGGTAGCCGCCTTCGGGATCGTGAGCTCGCTGATCATGGTCGTAATGGAAAAAAACAAGGATATTGCAGTTTTGAAGTCCATGGGAGCGACGGGGAAATCGATTATGCGAATATTTATTTTTGAAGGCTTGATTATCGGCGTAGTGGGAACTATCGTGGGCCTCATTGCGGGTTATACCATTTGCGTTCTCCTCGCCCAATACCAGTTCATCTCTCTTCCTAGCGATATCTATTATATTTCTCACCTTCCGGTGAAGATGAATATAATTGATTTCTTCCTGGTCGCTTTTTCGGCGATTGGCATTAGTTTTCTGGCTACCCTTTATCCTTCCTGGGAGGCAGCCAAACTCGACCCAGCAGAGGCCTTACGCTATGAATAGAAGAATAGCTAACTTTTCCCACTAAAGGAGGACGAAATGGCTGGATTTTTAGATAGCTTGTTTTCCGGGGGGAAGTATGAAAAAGAATTGAAAGATTTGCAGAAAAAAGTAACTCAAGAGCCGAAGAATTTTTACCTACTGGTCAAAATCGGTGACCTATTGGAAAAAATTGGGAAACGGGCCGAAGCCCTGGAGGCTTACCGGAATGCCTCCGGAAAATATTCTCAGAACGGGTTTCTGGTCCAGGCAATCGCCGTGAATAAAGTCATCCTGCGGTTGGATCCTTCTCAATCCACAATCCACGATCAATTAGCCGAACTCTACGCCAAAAAGGAAATGGCCGCAGAAGAAAAAATTGAACGGAAAGCCTTACCAGAGGGCGCGATACAAGAGATACCGGTAGTCCCACTTTTTTCAGACCTGAAGAAGGAAGAATTGGCCAGGGTGATAGAGAAAATTCAGGCCAAACAATATGCGCGAGGTGCAGCGGTTTGTCAGGAAGGGGATTCCGGAGATTCGATTTTCATCGTCAGCCATGGAAAAGTAGGGATATTCCGGGTCAATGCCAGCGGAGCGAAGATCTTTATTACGGAACTGAAAGAAGGGGACTTTTTTGGAGAGTTTGGATTTTTCTCCAACTCCCGGCGGACGGCTACTGTGGAGGCCGTTGTAGATACCGAAGTCTTAGAAATCACCAAGCAGGATTTAGAAGAGATAATTCATGAATTTCCCAGTGTATCCGCAGTGTTATTCAAATTTTACAAAGAACGGGTTTTAGATTCCCTCCTGGCCACCTCCTCTTTGTTTCGTTCCTTCCCCCCCCAAGAGCGCAAGCAAATCTTAGGCAAGTTTAACATGGAAGTATTTCCCGTAGGAGCAACAGTCCTGGAGGAAGGGGCTCCGGGTGATTCCTTATATATTATAAAAACAGGGCAGGTGGAAGTTTTCACGGTGGATGTCCAAGGGGCTCCCTTGACGCTGGCCCAACTACAAGAAGGAGATTTTTTCGGAGAGATTTCTTTGCTAACAGGGCGGCCGCGTACAGCCTCGGTAAAAGTATTGCAGGCGGCTGAGTTGCTGCGCTTGGCGAAGAATGATTTCGATCAAATCATCGAAAGCCATCCCGAAGTAAAGCAAATCCTGGAAAATTCCCTTCTCCTTCGTCTGGAAAATAAAATGAAAGCGTTGGGGGTTTTCCGGGATAGCCCGGCAAAGGAGGGTCTGGTCTGATTCCATTCCCAAAGGTAGGAAGCCAACCGCTCTTCCAAGTCCAAGGACTGAAAAAATCTTTTATCTTCGGGAAGAGCGGGAAAATTATCGAAGTCCTGAAAGGGATCGATCTCACCATTACGGCCGGGGAAATGTTGGCGATCGAGGGAGCTTCCGGCGCGGGCAAGAGTACTTTGTTACACATTCTGGGGGCCTTGGATCGCCCCACAGAAGGAAAAGTCTATTTTCAAGACCTGGATCTTTTGGATCAGAGCGAAACGGATTTAGCCGAAATCCGCAACCGCTACATCGGATTTGTCTTTCAATTTCATCACCTGCTTCCGGAATTTACCGCTCTGGAAAATACGATCATGCCTGGGTTGATTCAAGGAATGGGCCATAAAGATGCGGTCCAAAGCGGAGAAAGAATCTTGGTCCAATTGGGGTTAGGGGATCGCTTGCTGCACAAGCCCGGCGAGCTCTCCGGAGGAGAACAACAACGGGTTGCGGTAGCCAGAGCCTTGATGATGAATCCACAAGTAATTTTGGCTGATGAACCAACAGGAAACCTGGATTCCAAAACAGGGGAAGAAGTGCATAACCTTTTGGTACATATCAACCGCGAACAAGGAATTACGATTATCGTCGTTACTCATAACCCCGCATTGGCCGTTAGGATGAACCGCCGGGTCCTCTTAGTAGACGGGAAGCTGCATGAGAACAGCTGATCCCTCTTGGGGGAATTAGCCACAGGCGGAAGGGGGAGGCCATGGATCTCCCGGCGAACGATGCAAGAAAAATGGAGAACTTGGCCCGAGGGCTGAGGGGGAAAACGGATATTAATGGGCACGCGAGTTCTGGCCGGTGTATTTTTTTGTCTTCTGATGTATACCGCTTTCCTGACTGGCCAAGCCAGAGGGCAAGAATTGGTAAAGATCGGCATCCTTCCCTTCCGAATTTATGCTGCCGATCAAGAAAAGGTCGAGGGTTGGTCGCAACAAGTGGTCCAGGCCCTCTCCAAAGAACTGGCCAAAGATGAGCGAATCATTGTGGTGGAGGAAAAGAAAATTCAGGAGATTTTGGCCCGGATTGGACGGTTAGAGACTACTGAACAGGTGGCTCGTGAAATCGGGGCTAAAATCGATGCCGATTACATCGTTGTCGGGTCGGTTACCCGGGTAAATGGATCTGTAAGCTTGGATGCTCGCATCCTGGACATTCACCAACAAAAGATAACAGCTTCGGTTTTTACAGCGGGAAGAGGGGAAGAAAGCCTGGAATCAATGGCTAGCCGGTTGAGCCGGGAAGTAAATCTTAAAATATTGAAGAAAGAAATCATTTTCAAGGTTTTCATCGAAGGAAATAATGCCATTGAAGAAAGTGCCATCCGGGCCCAGATTAAAAGTAAAGACGGAGATTTTTTCTCTTCTCAAGCCGTGCGCGAAGATTTGAAGTATATTTACGAAATGGGATACTTCCGAGACGTCCGGGCGGAGAAGCGCGATTGGGATCGAGGGAAAGCTATTGTTTTCATCGTGGAAGAGAAACCGGTA
This sequence comes from Deltaproteobacteria bacterium, assembly GCA_030654105.1. Lineage (NCBI taxonomy): Bacteria > Pseudomonadati > Myxococcota > Myxococcia > Deltaproteobacteria bacterium. Next base: position 6,170 of record JAURYC010000200.1, on the reverse strand, counting down.
ATTAAAGAAATTCAATTTAGCGGCAACAAAGCCCTCAAGACAAGCGAACTCCAAGAAGTCATAGATCTTAAACCGCGGACCGTCCTCAACCTGAACACGGTAAAAGAAAACATCAATAAAATCTTGCAAAAATATCGCGATGAAGCCTATTACGCCGCGGAAGTACAATATGAATTAGAGACTCCCAAAAAAGGCGAAGTGATCGTCCATTTTAAAATCCAAGAGAATAAAAAGATCCGCATTAAGACCATCAAATTTTCCGGTAATCTCCATTTTACGGACGGAAAATTGAAAAAACTCCTATCGGATACCATGGAGAAGGGGTTTTTTTCTTGGCTGACCAAGTCGGGGACGTATAAAGAAGAAATTTTAGAGAAGGACCTGGATGCCATTTTGGGTTTTTATCTTCAGAAGGGGTTCTATCTAGTCAAGGTGGGCAAACCCCAGGTGACTCACGACCAACAAGATATCCATATTGTGATTCCAATCGAAGAGGGTCGCCAGTTCAAAGTGGCTAAGGTGGATATGCAAGGGGATTTGATCGATCCCAAGGAAGATTTGTTCAAGTTAGTTAATATTCATGTGGGTGAGATTCTCAACCGCAATAAAGTACGAGAGACTGTTTCTCAGCTTACCGATCATTACGCCGATAAGGGTTATGCCTTTGTAGACATCAGTCCCCATACCGTAATCAATCAAGAAAATGACTGGGTGGACTTGACTTTCGAAATCCAGCCGAGAAGTAAAGTTTATTTCGAGCGAATCAGCATCACGGGGAATACCAAGACCCGCGACAAAGTTATCCGCCGGGAACTCCAGGCAGCGGAAGGAGAATTGTTTGGTCTAAGCGCCTTGAAGAAGAGTCGGGAAAACCTGGACCTTTTAGGGTATTTCAAAGCAGTCAATATTAGCACCAAGAAAGGAAGTGCCGACGATAAACTGGACATAAACGTACAGGTAGAAGAAGGACCCACAGGTATGCTTAGCGTGGGAGGTGGGTATAGCTCCATAGACAAACTCATGGCCATGATTCAAATTTCTCAGCGGAACCTTTTTGGCCGCGGGCAAAGATTGTCTTTTTCGGCCCAATTTGGTTCCCTCGCGCAGTATTACAATTTATCCTTCACCGAACCCTGGCTCTTCGACACCCGCATTTCGGCAGGAGCTGACCTTTACAGCACCCTGCGAGAATATGACGATTATACGGTCAAAAAAACAGGTGGAGGAATCCGTTTGGGATTCCCATTGCTTGAGGAAGTGCGAGGGTATACTTCCTACAAGTATGAAGAAGTTGATATCAGCAACGTGAAAGAGACTTCTTCCATCCTTATCCGGGAACAGGTAGGAATATCCACCACCAGCAGCATGACCCTTTCTTTACGCCGGGATGCTCGTGATCATTATCTTGATCCCAGCAAAGGCTCGGACAACACGATCTCTTTGGAATATGCCGGAGGCCCTTTGGGGGGAAGCAATTTCTTCACCAGATACTCCGCCTATTCCGCTTGGTTCTTTACCCCCTTCTGGAAGATGACCTTCATGGGGCGGGGCCGAATTGGGTACCTCCAGGGCAATGAGGGGCATACGATTCCTTTGTATGAGCGCTATCGCTTGGGGGGAATTCATACCATTCGCGGGTTCAAAGCCTACACGATCGGCCCCAAAGCTCCCAATGGAGAAGTCATCGGGGGCGACAAAGAATTGCTCTTCAACTTTGAGGCGATCTTTCCTTTGATAACGTCGATCAAGCTGAAAGGGGTTGTTTTCTTCGATGCGGGGAATGCCTTCGACATAGGGGAACCTTACAGGATGGATAAATTGCGGACCAGTGCCGGGGTAGGAATCCGCTGGATCTCTCCGGTTGGCCCCCTGAGGTTAGAATGGGGTTACAACCTAAGTCCTAAAGAAGATGAGCGGCGGCATGGGTGGGATTTCGCTATCGGGACGTTTTTTTAGACCGGGGATTGATGATCTCGTAAAAAGTCATCAGGATTGAAAGACTGAAGGAATGGGGTATGCTTATTTCCATTTCTCTTTTTCAGGTTTGTGGTAAAAATTTTGGTAAAGTAAAAACTTTTATGAAAAACAAGAGAAAGTATGAAACCACAGAGAACGCAGCGAAATCCTCTGTGGTTAGATTTTGACAATATTAAATTATTTTCAAGGAGAGAAGAATGAAGAAGGTTGGGATTTTATTTTTGTCATGGGGACTCCTGATGGTTTTTACTTCGCTCACTTTTGCGGTTGAGCCGTTAAAAATTGCCTATGTCGATATGCAGAAGGCCTTGAATTATTGCGAAGCCGGTAAAGAAGCAAAACGGCAAATGACCCTGGAAGTGGAAAAAATGCAAAAAGTATTTGCCGGAAAGCAAAAGGAGCTGGAGAAAATCAAAGTTGACCTGGAGAAACGGGGATCCGTCCTGAGTGAAAATGTGCGCCGGGAAAAGGACCGCGATTACCAGACGAAATTGCGCGACCTGCAACGTTTGCAGAAGGATTACGAGGACGATCTGCGCAGGAAAGACCGGGAATTTACGGAGCGTATCCTGAAAAACGTGGAGGTGATTATCAAGCAAATGGGTGAAGAAGGAAAATATACCGTCATCCTGGAAAAAAATCAACCGACCATCCTCTTCATTTCCAACTCCCTGGATTTGACTGAAGAAGTGATTAAGCGGATAGACCAGAAACAGAAATGAGCGGCACTAAAAGAGATACCATGAAGAAAGCTACGCTGGAAGAATTGGCAACATTAGTGGGGGGTACGGTCGAGGGCGACGGCACTCTGGAAATCACGGGCATGGCCAGCCTCGAGGAGGCCAAAGAAGGAGAAATCAGCTTTCTGGCCGAGCTTAAATCCATTCCCCGATTGGAAAAAACGAGAGCTTCAGCCGTGATTGTACCTTCATCTCTCCCTTCTTTCCCCAAACCGTTAATTCGCACCCCGAATCCTTATCTGGCCTATGCCAAGATCCAGGCTTTTTTCTCTTTTCAAACCCCATTTCCCAAAGGGATCGATCCTCGTTCCCATATCGGCCGAGACGTAAAAATTGGACGAGATGTTTCCATTTACCCTTTTGTCTCCATCGGCAATGGAAGCCAGATTGATGACCGGGTCGTTCTCTATCCCGGGGTTTATCTCGGCGAATCGGTCCGGGTCGGAGAGGGAACGGCCCTTTACCCGAATGTAGTAGTGATGGATCGCTGTATCATCGGCAAGCGGGTGATCGTCCATGCGGGAACCATCATTGGCAGCGACGGGTTCGGTTTCGCCCGGGATGGATTCCGCTATGTAAAGATTCCTCAGGTGGGCATTGTGCAAGTGGACGATGAGGTGGAAATCGGAGCCAACTGCGCAGTCGATCGGGCCGCCATGGGTAAGACCTGGATTAAAAGGGGGGTAAAGACCGACAACCTGATCCAAATTGGGCATAATGTAACCGTAGGGGAAGATACGATTATCGTGGCCCAGGTAGGTATTGCAGGAAGTACAAAGATAGGCAATCGCGTGGCTTTGGGGGGACAGGTCGGGGTAGTCGGACATATCACGATCGGCGATGGGGTGATGGTCGGAGGGCAATCGGGTGTTGCCCAAGACGTGGCGCCGGGCCAAGTGATATCTGGGACTCTAGCTTTTCCCCATCGGGAATGGCTAAGGGCCCAAGCTGTTTTCCAAAAACTGCCGGAAATGAAGCGAGCTTTGGCGGCTCTGGAAAAAAAGATCAAGACTCTCGAAGAAAAAATTGGCAAAGAATAAAACGAGACAAAGAAAAGAAAAATCTTTTTGGACGCCGATTAAAACAGATTATCAAGATTTTTTTAGAGAATCTTTTTCTGCGATTATCGGCGAAAATCTGCGTCCTAATTGCTTTAAGGAGTAAACCTTGGATATTCATCCCACAGCAATCGTTCATCCCCGGGCAACTATTGCTCCCGGCGTAAAAATTGGGGCCTATAGCCTAATAGGCGAAAACGTGCGCATTGGGAAGGATACTGTGATTGATTCCCATGTGGTTGTGGAAGGGTGGACCGAAGTGGGAGAACGGTGCCACCTATTTCCCTTCGTTTCCATTGGAACGGCACCCCAACACATGCGCTATCGAGGGGAACCCACTCGGGTGACCATTGGGAATGAAAACGTTATTCGAGAATTTGTAACTATCCACCGGGCCACGGTTGAAGGAGGGGGAAACACCACACTGGGTCATGGAAATTTTATCATGGCCTATTCGCATATCGCCCATGACTGCAAGGTAGGCAATCAGGTCATTATGGCCAATGCCTCCACCCTGGCTGGCCATATCGACGTAGAGGACTTTGCCATTGTGGGGGGACTCGTGGCTATCCATCAGTTCGTGCGGGTGGGGTGCTATGCTATTATTGGAGGCGCTTCCGGCGTCCCCAAAGACATTCCTCCCTACATGTGCGCGGCGGGAAACCGGGCTAAACTTTTCGGGTTAAACACGGTGGGGTTGAAGAGGCATCGTTTTTCCGAAGCGACCCTCTTTGCTTTAAAACAGGCGTATCGAATTCTTTTCCGTTCGCATTTAATTCTGAACAAGGCCATAGAAAAAGTTGAAACTGACGTTCCCCGCCTGCCAGAAATCACGCATTTGTTGGATTTTCTAAAAAGTTCGAAACGGGGCGTCTGTCGATGAAGCCAACCATCGGCCTCATTGCCGGAAACGGTAAACTTCCTATTCTTCTGGCCAAAAGTATGCGAGCGGCAGGTCACCGGGTAGTGGCCATCGGACATCTGGGCGAAACCCAGAAAAAGTTACGATACCATGTCGATACCCTTCATTGGGTTCCAATCGGTGCCCTGGGTAAAATTATTGACCTACTTTTGCAAGAAGGGGCCCAAAGCGCGATTTTCGCGGGTGGGATCTCCAAGCGGCATTTCTTTTCCCGCGCCCAGCCCGATCTGCGAGCGATCAAGATATTAGGCCAGCTTCCAGACAAGAAGGATGATGCCATTTTACGAGCCGTTACGAAGGAGATCGAAAGCGAAGGAATCAAAGTGGAAAGTCCGATTGCCTTTTTGCAGGAAAGCATGGCTCCGAGAGGCTGCTGGACCGATAGAAAACCCACAGAACGGGAAAAGCGCGATATCGAGTTTGGATGGAGGATTGCCAAAAAGGTGGGTCGCCTTGACCTGGGCCAGAGCATAGTGGTGAAAGACCAGATGGTCCTCGCTGTCGAAGCCATCGAGGGAACGGACGAAGCCATCCGCCGGGGCGGAAAATTGGGGAAGGGGGATGTCGTCGTGATTAAAGTCGTCAAACCCCAACAAGATCTTAGACTGGATCTGCCCGTAATTGGCCTGGCAACCATTGGCACTTTAAAAAAGGCCGGAGCCACTGCTTTGGCGGTAGATGCCCAAAAAACGATTGTCATCGATATCGAGAAGGTCATTCGCGAAGCAAATAAGAATCATTTTTGCCTGATAGGAATTTAAAAGCAGAATGTCGTCGTCTTCCCAAAGCAAACTGAGGGTGGGAGTGGTCGGAATCGGGTACCTGGGCAAATTCCATGTGGAAAAATATGCCCAAATCCCCGGAGTGGAAATTGCGGGCCTCGTCGACCTAAACCTGGAAAGAGCCAAAGTATGGGCTGAGAAAGTAAGCGCCCCAGCCTTTGACGATCATCGTCGACTTTTAGGGAGAGTGGACGCAGTAAGTGTGGTGGTACCAACAGACCAACACTATCGCGTGGCCAAAGACTTCTTACAAAACGGAAGCGATGTGTTGCTGGAAAAACCAATATCATCAACCCTTGGGGAAGCCGAAGATCTAATTGCCACCGCCCAAAAACATGGGCGCCTTTTGCAAGTGGGACATTTAGAAAGGTTCAACCCAGCCATCCTCGCTGCCCGGGAAAGGATTCGAACTCCTCTTTTTATCGAATCCCACCGCCTAACCCCATTTCGCGACCGGGGCACAGAGGTGGATGTGGTGTTGGACTTGATGATTCACGACTTGGACATCATCCACAGCTTCGTACATGCTCCGGTCGAGCAAATCCACGCCGTCGGCGTACCCGTTCTCACGGATAAGGTGGACATTGCCAGTGTCCGGGTCCAATTTGCGAGCGGGTGTGTGGCCAATATCACTGCCAGCCGGATTTCCCTCGAAGATCAGCGGCGCATCCGTTTTTTTCAGCCGGACACC
>JAURYC010000199.1 GCA_030654105.1 Deltaproteobacteria bacterium | reverse complement strand
ACTTCAACCTGAAAGATGGGGGGAACAATGGGGATCGAACATTGAAGAAATCCAAAAAAATATTTAGAGAAGGGGAATGAAAAAATGCCTGGACCCTTGGAGGGAGTCAAAGTATTGAGTTTTGCCCGCGCCCTGGCCGGCCCTTTCTGCACCATGCTCCTCTGCGACCTGGGGGCAGAAGTGGTCAAGATCGAAGAACCAGGCCATGGAGATACGGCTCGTCGTAATGGACCCTTTATTGAGGGAATCAGCTCTTATTTTTTAAGCATCAATCGCGGTCAGAAAAGCATTACCCTGAACCTGCGTAATGAACGGGCAAAAAAAATCGTCTTCGAACTGGTAAAGAAAGTGGACATCCTGGTGGAAAATTTTAGGCCGGGGGTTATGGACCGGTTGGGGTTCAGTTACGAAGCGATTCGCCAGCGCAATCCAAAAATTATTTATGCCTCGTTGTCAGGGTTTGGCCAAAAAGGACCTTATGCCCAAAAACCGGCTTATGACATGATCGCTCAAGGGATGGGTGGAACTGTAAGCATTACCGGAGAGCCAGGAAAGCCACCCGTGCGGGTTGGGTATTCCATTGGGGATATGGGGGCTGGCTTATTTTCCGCCATCGCCATTTTATCGGCCCTCCATGAGAGGGAGAAAAGCGGAGAGGGGCAGTGGATTGATGTGGCCATGGTGGACAGCCAGGTGGCTCTTTGTGAAAACGCCTTAATCCGATATTTAGTCACAGGCGAAATTCCCAGACCCTTAGGGACACGTCATCCTTTGATGACCCCTTTTCAGATCTTTCCAACCAAAGATGGGTATTTAGTGCTGATCACGGTTTCCGAGGAGGACTGGCGGAAGTTCTGCAAGGTAGCTGGGAGGGAAGAATTCCTTGCTGACAACCGATTCCAATCCCACAAGGATCGTATTGCCAATTATCAGGCTTTTGAACCCCTTATGAATGAGCTGATGAAAACCAAAACCACAGCAGAATGGCTGGCCCTTCTGGAACCTGCGGGGGTCATGTGCGGTCCTGTGAACAATATGGCCCAAGTGGTCAATGATCCGCATATCCAGGAGAGGGCGATGATCGTCGAAGTGGAACATCGTCGCGCTGGTAAGCTCAAGGTGGCAGGTACCCCTATGAAATTTTCCCGCACCCCTTGTAAAATCGAAAAAGCCTGTCCGGATGTCGGTGAACATACGGTAGAAGTTCTCTCGCGGATGCTGGGAATGTCTCCAGACGATATTGAAAAGCTGGGTACAGAAGGAGTAACCTGAGTCAAAAAGCAACTTGATTGTATAGGAAATTCCTTTTGGGACACGGATGTACACAGAAAGTTGCTTAGCGCTTAGCGCTATGCGCATAGTGTCTTTTTTGTTTCTGCGGTTATCTGCGAAAATCTGTGTCCCAATTAATTTAAAAGAAGGAGCGGTAACTTTTAAAGGGAAGGAGATTATCAATGAATGGACCCCTTACCGGAATTCGAGTGTTAGACTTGACCCGGGCCCTGGCCGGGCCTTATTGCACGATGATGCTCGGAGACATGGGTGCGGAAGTGATCAAGGTGGAGTCTCCGGATGGCGGGGATGATTCGCGGGCCTGGGCGCCGCCGTATATAGGAAAGGAGAGTGCTTACTTCCTCTCCTGTAACCGCAACAAAAAGAGCATTACTCTGAACCTCCGCTCTGAGAGCGCCAAAAAAATTCTCACGGACCTGATCAAAGTCTCGGACATCGTTGTTGAAAATTTCCGCCCCGGAGTGATGACCAAGATGGGCTTCCCTTACGAAGCCCTGAAGGCCATCAACCCGAAAGTAATCTTCTGCTCTATTAGCGGCTTTGGCAATAAAGGGCCGGAGTCGCCAAAGCCGGGGTTCGACCTGATTGCCCAAGGAATGAGCGGGTTTATGTCTTTCACCGGAGAAGTCGGCGGGGGGCCGATCAAAGTGGGAGTGGCCATCGCCGACATCAATTCGGGAATGTTTGCCGCCTACGGAATTCTCTCGGCGCTTTATCACCGGGAGAAAACGGGAGAAGGGCAGAAGGTGGAAACCTCTCTTTTCGAAACGATGGTGGCTCAGCTCACCTTCCAGGCCGGACGATTCTTTGCCACCGGGCAGGCTCCAAAACCTGAGGGGAATCGCCACCCGCTGATCGCCCCTTACGAGAGCTTCCCTTGCCAGGACGGGTACATCAATATCGCCGCCGCCAACGACGGTCTCTTTGCCAAAACCTGTGAAGCCATCGGTTTACTGGAGTGCCCAAAGGACCCGCGTTTTCAGAATAACGGCCTCAGGGTGAAAAACCGGGAAGCTCTCATTGCCATCATCGAGGCTAAGACCAAAGGATACAAACTGAAAGACTTGCAGAAAATCCTGGATGATGCCGGTATTCCCAACGGCCCCATCTGGTCTGTTGCCCAAGCCCTCACTTCTGAGCAAGCCTACGCCCTGGAGATGGTCAAAGAGATTGATCATCCTACCTGCGGAAAAATAAAGATCACCGGGATTCCCGTCAAGCTCTCCCAGACGCCAGGAACGGTGGAGTTACCCCCTCCAACCCTGGGCCAGCATACCGAAGAAGTCCTCACCAAGGTGTTGGGTTATTCAAAATCAAAAATTGAGGAGTTGAGAAAAGAAAAGGTTGTTTAAAAACCGTTACGAGTTGCGGGTTACGAGGTACGGGTTACAGGTTGCGAGTTATGGATTAAAATTTTTTTGACTCGAATCTCGAAACTCGGAACCCGCAACTGTCTTTTTGCCCCTACACGCTTTCACACACAAACCACAAATGTTCTGCCTGAGGCCGGCTGCTTTTACCAAGGCCTTGATTTGATGATAACACCCGATGTGGTCAAAGTCTTCCGGTTTTTCCTTGATGGATTGAGAAGGGCAGGAGGATAAACAGGCGCGACATTCCCCACATCCCCAAGGTAAGGGCTCATCCGTTTCCAGAGGCATATTCGTAAGCACCGTGATCAACCGTTGCCTCGAACCGAATTGGGAGCTGACCAAAAGGTTGTTCCGACCGATCCATCCCAACCCGGCCTGAACTGCTACATGCTTATGGGACACGTGAGCATGCTGATTCTCCCAATCCACAATCTGGGAGGCAGGGATCGGGAGGGCTGCCCATCCCCGGGACTGAATAAAATTCATTATCTTCAAACCCAGCTCATCCAGGAGCAGATTGGCCCGCTGGTAATGGAAGAAATAAAGCTTCGTGGGTCCATCGACTATATCCTCCAAAACCCGGTCGGATAGATGAAAGGCGATGGAGATCGCCCGATCCAATCCCTCCCGCGTCTTCGGAAATAACGAACAATGTTGCTCCGGCAGATCTAAAATTTTCGCCACCCCAAAGAGCGAAGCCCCTTCCTGCAGAGCGAACTTCTTCAATTCTTCATAGCAATCTTTTTTTTTCATTGGGTCTTCCGCAATCGCTTATGGTTTCTTCTTTCGGTATTGAACCTCTGGCACACCCTTGAAGTCAGCATCCTGCGTCCACACCGTCGCTCCGTAGGCTCTCGCCGTGGCAAGAACGATGCTGTCAGCCATCGGCAACTTGCTTTCGAGGCTGAGGCGGGCCGCACTCAGCGCGAGACGCGCGTCGAGGTCGATGACCATCCCCTGCTGCATGACGGCAACTGCCTGTAACGCGTCGCTCTCGTTTCGTTGCTGCATCACCCGCTTGAAAACTTCGTAAAGCGTCAATGACGGAACAATGAGGTCTTCCGTGTGCTCCACCGCCGGGGCGAAGAAGGCCGCGTTGGGCCCGTCGGCAAAGTATTCAAGCCAAGCGCTGGAATCGACAACGTTCACGGTCTGTCGGCCTCCCGTTCGACGGTCGTATCGATGCCTTTCAGGAATCCCCGCATCTCCTTGACGAGACGAAGAGGAATGAGTTCGATCCGGTCGTTGTACACAATCGCCTGCACCTTCTGGCCCGGGGACAGGCCCAACTTTTCACGGATTTGTTTAGGGATCACGACCTGGAATTTGGGCGAGATCGTTACAATTCCCATGGAGCCTCCACCGACAATGGTTTGGTATTACAGATATGATATCGATCATGAAAACGTATGTCAAGATCCAATCCGATAAAGCCAATAACCCGGGCCGACAACGGGGGCTCGAAGCGGGCCGCGTTTTAATGGGTGACCCCTTTATTTATAGCCTGTTATCTTGGTAACACACTTTATGAGTCAACCGATCCCTTTAAATCTTTTTTGGAGGATATTTTTTATGAGTAATTCGAGTATATGATTATCTCTTGACAGATAGAATGATCGTTTTATTATATGGGGGCTTACAGTTTTATTGCGAGAACGCCTTTGGCCCCCTCAACAGATGCCGCATAAGGGTCGAGGTTTAGAGGATCAATGGAATTCAAATTTATCGTTGCCTCCGATATCCACCTTGACAGTCCCCTGCAAGGTCTGTCGCTCTATGAGGGTGCCCCCTTGGACGTGCTTCGTGGCGCTACCCGTGAGGCCCTCGGGAACCTCGTCTCACTCGCGATTGAGGAGAAGGTCGCTTTCGTGTTCCTCTCAGGTGACCTCTATGACGGGGATTGGAAGGATTATCACACCGGGCTTTTCTTCTCGCAGCAGCTATCGCGCCTCCGAGAGGCCGGGATAAAGGTCTACATTATTTACGGTAACCACGACGCCGAGAGCCGTATTACCAAGTCCCTCCGCCTGCCAGACAACGTGAGGGTTCTGTCCACGAAATCCCCGGAGACCATCATATTAGACGATTTCGGAGTTGCCATTCACGGTCAGGGGTTCGCCAAGAGAGACGTGATGGAGAACCTTGCCGAGCGGTACCCGGAGGCCAGGAAGGGGTTCTTCAATATCGGCATGCTTCACACGGCCCTCTCCGGTGCCGAGGGACACGAGCCATATGCCCCCTGCACC
>JAURYC010000198.1 GCA_030654105.1 Deltaproteobacteria bacterium | reverse complement strand
GGAGTAAAGTGCCAGACCGCTTTGGGCTGCTTTTCCGCGGGGAACATACATTCCCTGGTACAATTCCAGTCCCTTCTCATCCAGGACTTTGGGAATCACCGCAGCCCGCATATTAAGCCCCCGAGTATCGACTACTAGGCCAGTGTACGGGGGTAGGTCATCAAGTAACGGTTGGGGCTCCGGCTTCGGGGGCTCCGGCTTTATCACCGGCTTTTCTTCTGCTCTAACTTTCGGTTGTTCTGCGGGAGGAACTTCAACTTTTCTTTCCGGGGGGACGGGTAAAACCGGTATACTGGGTTTCTGGGGCGCTAAAGGTAGAGGGGATGCCGGGGGTTTGGTTATAGGCAATTCTTTCGGTAGGCTGAACATCAAGGCCAAGAAATCCCCGCTCAAATTCATGGCCACGGTCACTTCAATGGCCCCATCCGATAAATATCTCCTCATTTTTCTTATTTCGGCCGAACCTTGGATCAATCCATCGGCCTGCAATCTGATCTCGTCGCTTTTGGCCAGGTGATTTTCCACGTAGGTAGTTGCATCGACTCGAACTCCATTGAGTACTTCGAGGAGGTTGCGCCGGGCATCGGCCAACGCTGCTCGTTCGGCCATCAAACGGGCCTGGGCAATGTTTTTCGCATCTTTCGGGGGGGCGCCACTTCCCTTGGCCGTTATGACTCCTTTGGACCAATTTATCTCACCACTGCCAATCGGCTCGATTACCTCCACTTGACTGGCCCAGCTTCCGCCTGTCCAAAAAACCAGCATTAAGAATAAGCCTAAGAGGCCGGCCACCTTTCGTTTCATTGTTTCCTCCCCTGGAAGACTCCTGCTTCCGGAGCATCCAACCAGGATTTATAATTAATTTCTCCTAAAAACAACGTTTCCTTGGGTGGACTCGCTCCCCACCAATTTTCTTTGGCATCTAGGTAAATAGAGGAAAAACTTTGAATGGCAAACGGGTTATCAAGAAAATTGTTCCGGTTAATCTTTGGCCTGGATGTTCCCAGGGCCAAAATGGCTCCCGTTCCTGAATTTCTGGAGAAGGTACAATAAAAGATTTTTGGTTCGGCATCGTTGGCCACTTTAACGCCAGCCTGGGAATGGTGGGCGATAAAGCAATGGTCGATATCGGGTGCCCCGTAAGCGATATCCAACCCTGTTTCCGCGTACTCTACAATACAATATCGGAAAAAACTGGCCGGTTTGGATGTTTGATCAAACCTAACAGCCGAAGGATAACTTCCGGGGGAGGGTGACGAACTATTGGAAGTAAAAGTAATCACTCGCTCGGCCGTACCCCGGGCATCGATTCCGCCGTCCTTCACGATGATCGAAGTTCCCGGGTTGTATTTCAAGGTAACACCGGGTTCAATGAACAGGATGGCTCCTTTCTCCACGCGTACGTCTTTTTCCAATACATAAGGGCTGTGCGCCAGGGTCAGGAAAGAATCTCGTTCAACCAATCCACCCAATGGACCTTTCAGGATGGGAAGCTCCACAGGTTTGCCCTGCGGGTAAGGAGCGTCAAGAACCCGCTGGTAGTCCACCCTGCCAAAAATTTTGCCGATGATTTTCAATCCCTCCTTGGTACCCCACCAATTGTCATTGGCTTCCACCTTAACGTCTTTTTTAGGATCATTATATATGTCATATTTTTCATTGTCATGAATATTGTTGTTCAGCAGGGAGAAAGAGGATGAAAAAATTCGCACCCCGACTTCTTGGTTGTTATGGATCCAGTTTTTCGTCATAATCGGCTGGGCTTCTCTAATGAATACCCCGTCTTGGCGATTTCCGCAAATCTCGTTTTCTTCCAAAGTAGGACTCGCCGCAGCCGATACTTCAACTCCAGAAGAAAAATTGGAGGCAATGACATTCCCTAAGATTTTAGGTCTGGAAAAAGACTCGCTGACCTGAAGGCCTACCTGATTGTTGGCAATCTCGTTGTGGCTGATCAACGGAGAAGACGAAAGACAGGTAATGCCCGTTAGAGCCCCTTTGATCCGGGTGTATTCAATGGTGCTGTCTTCATTTTTCGTGCTGTTAAAAATGATCCCTTTCCACTGCTGCCCCGGCGCTACGGATTCAAAGCCGATCAGGCTGGTCTGGTCTCCTTTGGCAATCAATTTCCCGAGGACAGAGATTCCCTCGCCCTTGGAACGGATGACCGTCCCAGGTTCGATCGTGAGGGTGGCTTTGGGGCCAACCAGAACTTCACCTTCGATAATATAAGGGCTGGCCCCCGCGTACCAGGTTACCTCCCCTAAAATCATCCCTTTTACCGAAGTTGGACCAGGTGTTACCGGTGTGGCCTTCGTTAAATCGGATAGTTTGCTCTCGTTGCCAGCTAGGTCCAAGGCAGCACCTTTATAGTAATAACTCGTTTCGTTCTTAAGGTTTTTATCCTGAAAGGTGGTTAATTCAGTGCTCCCTACTTCCTGGTATCCGGTCAGAGGGGTGATGCTGCGGTAAATTTTATACCTGGCGATGTCTTTATCCACGTTCTTCGACCACTTCAGGTCCACGATTCTGTCCCCTCCAATGACGCTTAATCCCTTGGGCGTGTCCGGCGGTGTGGTATCAATAGTAACTGGCCCTAAAACATCCACCCATTCGGTAGCGTTCCCAGTGTCATTGATCAGCATACCCGTTATAAGGGCTTCCTCCACATTATCTCCGGGCATGACTCTGTAGCTTCCGGTATAGGTGCCTGGCTCTTCTTCCTGCAGGGGGATGTCCTTTTTAAAATCCCCAATGCGGAAGAAGGACCGCAGGCGTGGGTCTCCTTCCATAGCTACCTTGATGACGTCTCCCATCTTATGGCCGTACTTGTCCGAACGCCTCATTCCATCATGAGCTAAGATCGTAATCGTTGGAGGCTTTAAAGCCTGGGATAGAGTAGGTTGGGGAATGGTTTTGACCATTTCGCGAAAAAGGTCATCGGAGGAGCGAAGGAGCTCAATCTCCCGCAGATTTAAAGCCGTAGTTACAGCAATTAAAATTAACCCCACCGGGGAGGTGGTTATCCCCGCCTCATGTTTCCGGGAGACGTCTTTGGCCCACCAAAGTTCTTTTCCAGTTTTCCCGTCCATCATCCGGACTTCTGCTCCCACGGCCACCTGGGAGTAAACCCCTAAATAGAGTCGATCGTAGTGAGTAACGCCACCTCGAATGAGGGCATCTACTCTAAGGATCTCCTGTAGCTTCTGCTCGGAAGTCTGGGCAACTTTTTCCGGTGTATCCAAGCCGGCCTGGCGGAGAGATTCATCCACTTTGAATAAAGGCATGGTGGTGTAATTTAGCCTGCTAAAATGCCCATGAAAGGATTTGCGGACGATATCGAAGGCTTCTTTTCTATCGGTCCGGTTCAAGAAAGGAAGAACGGCTACGGTTTGAGGAGGGCGGTCACTGAGGGAAGGAGCCACTCTTAACTCTCCTTCAAATTGAGTCACGATAGGAGGGGCTATCTTTATTTGCTTGGTGTAAACACACCCCGTTACTAAAATTATCAGAGTTAAAGCTACCGTTGCCCAAAGTGCTCGCTTTCGCCTTGTCATAGGTCCCTCCTTGAAGGATCCTTTATGATGGTCTGCCCCCTCTTCCCCCCACCTTGAAGGCGAAGGGTTTTAAGGAAGATTATACCACGAGGTTGACCAATCTTTTGGGAATCAGAACGAATTTTTTAATCTTCTGGCCTTTCAATAATTCATGAATTCGTTGGTTAGCCAGTACCGCTTCTTTCACTTCATTTTCGGAGGCATGCACACCGACCATGATTCGCCCGCGCAGTTTCCCGTTTACCTGGATGACCAGCAAAACCTCTTTCTCTTTTATAACTTCTTCTTCATACTTTGGCCAAGGAACCTGGGAAATGCTATCCGTATACCCCAGCATCTCCCAAAGTTCCTCGCCAATGTGGGGAACAATGGGAGAGAGAAGGATAACCACAGATTCCAGCGCTTCTCGCATAACCCCCAAGGTATGGGGGTCTGAATCTTTTCCCCTTTCTTCGCCCTGATAAAGAAGATTCACCAGCTCCATCACGGCGCTGATCGCGGTATTGAAATGGAACCGATTTTCGATGTCTTCCGTTACCTTCTTGATCGTCAGATGGGTTTTACGCCTCAGAGCTTGAAGGCCCTCCGAAAGTTTCCACTCCGGGTGAGGCCACTCAGCGATCCTGGATATTCCCGCCCGCTCATCTACCAGGCGCCAAACTCGCTGTAAAAACCGCGAAGCTCCTTCCACGCCTTGCTCGCTCCACTCCAGGTCTTTTTCCGGCGGTGAAGCAAAAAGGCAGAATAGGCGGACGGTGTCTGCTCCGTATTGTTGTACCAAATGATCCGGCTCCACCACATTTTTCTTTGACTTACTCATCTTCTCCGTACGCCCAACCTGGACGGCATTGCCGCACTTCCGGCAAATCGCCCCCTCCCCTACTTCCTCCGGGAACAGGAAACCATCTCGAGCGCAGAAATGAGTTTCTTTCACTACCATTCCCTGAGTCAAAAGATTGGTGAAAGGTTCGGCAAAATCTACTAAGCCGAAGTCCCGCAGTACCCGGGTGTAAAAGCGGGAATAAAGAAGGTGTAAAATGGCATGTTCGATCCCGCCGATGTATTGATCCACAGGCATCCAGTATTTTACCTTCTCCCGGTCAAACATATCTTGGTTTTCGTTCGGACTGCAGAAGCGTTCAAAGTACCAGGAAGATTCTACGAAGGTATCCATGGTATCCGTTTCTCGTTTAGCCGGCTTCCCACAAAGAGGACAGGATGTGTTCACGAACTCGGGAACGTAGGCCAAAGGGGATGTTCCCATGCCGGTTAGCTTGACCTCGTGGGGAAGGATCACCGGCAAATCTTTTTCCGGAACGGGAACGGTTCCACAATCCTGACAATAAACGATGGGAATCGGAGCTCCCCAGTAACGTTGCCGGGAAATTCCCCAATCTCTCAGGCGATAATTCACCGCTTTTTGCCCCAGGTTTTTTTCCTCCAGGTAGGCGGCAATCGCCTCTCGCGCCTGTATGCTGGACATTCCATTGAAAGGCCCAGAGTTGACTAAAGTTCCTTCCCCGCTGTAGGCCTCCAACATGGTCTCAGCCGTTAACAAAGGTCCTCCCTCTGGTTGGATGACCACCACTAAGGGGAGGTCAAACTTTTTGGCAAAATAAAAATCCCGCTGATCGTGGGTAGGGACGGCCATCACGGCTCCCGTTCCATATTCCATCAATACAAAATTGCCTGCAAATATAGGCATCTTCATGCCCGTGAGGGGATTCCGGCAGTAGGCCCCGATAAAAAGGCCTTCTTTCTCGTAATCTTCCGCGGTCCGTTTGGCCCGATCTTGCTTTTTAATCCGCTCTACAAAATCGAGCACCTCTTTCTCTTGCGGGGTTCCTTGGGAAAGTTCCAGGGTAAGCGGATGCTCGGGGGCCAAGGTCATAAAAGTAGCCCCAAAAACTGTATCCTGACGAGTAGTAAAGACGGGGATAAACCCTTCTCTTTCCCATAACGGAAAATGAACGGTGGCTCCTACGGACCGACCGATCCAGTTTTTCTGCATGGTGACTACCCGTTCTGGCCAGCCGGGAAGTTTGTCGCAATATTCTAACAATTCTTCGGTGTAAGCCGTAATTTTAAAGAACCATCCTTCCATCTCTTTCTGGATTACTTCTTCGCTACATCGCCAGCACCGCCCAGCTTCGACCTGTTCGTTGGCCAATACGGTCTGGCATTTTTCACACCAATTGACCGAAGAGGTTTTTTGATAGGCTAATCCTTTCTCGTACATTTTTAAAAAGAGCCACTGTTCCCAATGGTAATAGGAAGGATCGCAGGTAGCTAACTCCCGGTCCCAGTCATAGCTGAATCCCATCCGCTGAAGTTGGTTTTTCATGGCAGCGATGTTATCGGTCGTCCATTGCGCGGGATGGACCTCGTGTTGGATCGCCGCATTCTCAGCAGGCATCCCGAAGGCATCCCAACCCATGGGATGGATAACATTGAAGCCACGCATACGCTTATAGCGTGCCACCACGTCGCCGATTGAATAATTCCTCACATGTCCCATATGGATCTTCCCCGATGGATAGGGAAACATCTCTAACACGTAATACTTTTGTTTTTGTGGGTCTTCGAAGGTTTGGAAAAGTCTTTTCTCTGCCCAGATCTTTTGACATTTTTCTTCCACGATCTGGGGGGCATACCGTTTAGCCATTGATCCTCCTAAAATAAACAGATGAAAAAAAATACCATAATCATCTTCTGGCTGCAAGACTAAATAAAGGCAGTTATGAGTTCATAGTTCGGAGATCTAATGACTCCGAACCAATAATTCCCAACTATTTATTCCCCACTGGGGCAAAAAAAAAGGGCACCCTTACGGGTGCCCTATAAATTTTTATGGTAATATTTTTAAGATGCAGCTTTGGCCTGCATAAGGGTTGGCGTAATAAAGATCAGCAGTTCTCTCTTAATATTTAGAACTTCCTTATTTTTGAACAACCAGCCCAGGACAGGAATTTTCATCACCCAGGGAATCCCCTGCTGAGTTTCGGTGTTCTCCGATTCATAGATCCCGCCGATGACAATGGTCTCTCCATCTTTGACCAGAACTTCCGTGGAGGCCTCGCGGTTATCGATGCTGGGAACCTGCATCACGGGGGTGCGGTAGGCTCCCCGGGCATCCCGCGTGACGACGACTTTCATCATGATGGTTCCATCCGGAGTCACCTGGGGAGTTACTTTCAAGGAAAGAACAGCATCAATAAACTGGACTTGGGTTCCGGCCTGAGAAGTCGTCTCATAGGGGATTTTTTCCCCCTGTTTGATCACCGCTTCCCGGTTCGTCAACGTGGCTAATTTAGGCCGAGCGATTACTTTGGTTTGACCCTCGCTCTCGCCCAATTGAAGGCGCAAATCCAAATTCACTAAATTTCCCGTCAATTTGGCGAAGGAAATACCCATCCCCCCTACTGGGGTATTGGATGTGGAGGCTGGGAAGTTTACCACAAAGTTAGACGGGGTAATCAGGGCTGTGCTGGCCCCCGTGGCGCTGGGAGTAAATCCCCAGCCTGCTGCTGCGCTGGGATTATTCCCAGTTAATCCCCAGGACCATGGGGTACCCGTTTGGTTGTAACTGCCCCCCCATTGAACACCCAATGAGCGCGCGAAAGTCGTGACTGCCTGCACAATACGGGCCTCAATGAGCACCTGAGGGGTGGGAGTGTCTAATTTTTTAATGAGACTCTGAATTTCTTCAATTTGCGGCCTGCCGTCCTGAATGATTAAGGTGTTCGTCCGCTCATCCGCTTTTACGGAACCCCGAGAGCTTAAAAATCCTTTTCCTTTTTCTTCCTTTTCTCTGAGGAGTTTTTGCAGGTCTGCAGCTTTGGCATAATTCACTACAATAGTTTCCGTAGTTAACGCTTCCAACTTTTCCCGGCTCTCCCTGGATTTGATCAGAAGATCCTCTTCTTTTTGCTTATCCTCCCG
>JAURYC010000197.1 GCA_030654105.1 Deltaproteobacteria bacterium | reverse complement strand
TCCGGGTTTTTCATGGCCGAGAGGAAAGCCCGTTACTCTTCCCAAGCCCAGTCCCATGGCGTATTTGGCGATGCGGTCCACCCCCAGGCGCAGACCGAGGTTATAAAAGTATACGTCGCAGGATTCGACAATGGAGCGCCGCAGGTTAACCCGCCCATGGCCTTCTTTTTTCCAGCACAGGTAGTCGCGGTTGCCGAAAGGAAAGGACCCGGAGCAATGAAACGTGGTCTCGGGCGTAATTATTTTTTCTTCTAACCCGGCGATGGCCATGATGATTTTATAGACCGAACCGGGGGGATACTGACCCTGGATGGCTCGATTCTGTAATGGGTGGGAGGAGTTCTCGGAAATTCTTTTCCAATTTTCCGGGGAGATTCTCCGGGCGAAAAGGTTGGGGTCAAAATCAGGCTTGCTGACCAGGGCCAGGATATCTCCATTTTGGGGATCCATGGCTACCAGAGCGCCCTTCTTGCCCATCATGGCCTCTTCCGCCGCCTTTTGTAATTCAATGTCCAGGGTGAGGAAAAGGTTATTTCCGGGATTTGGCTCCACCTGGCCCCAAACCCTCACTTTACGCCCCAAGGCATTGACTTCGATCTGCCGTCCCCCATTTTCCCCCTTCAGGTCAAGTTCAAACTTATGTTCAATCCCGTATTTGCCGATAAAATAACCGATTTTGTGATTGATAAATTCTTCCTGTTCCAACTCTTCCTGACTGATTTCCCCCAAGTAACCAATGAGATGTGCGGCCAAATTTTCGTAGGGATAGTTCCGCCGGATCACCATATCGACCATGACCCCTGGAAGGTCGAGGCGGCGGGTTTCTACCATGGCCAGCTCCTCCCGCGAAATATTTGCTTTTAACTTTAAGGGGTGGAAGGCGAGAGAGCCTTTAGCTCCGTCGAGCTTGACTTGTAACCTTTCAGGGCTCAAGGATAGAGCGCGGCTTAAGACCGGGATAAGGGATCTGGTATCGGAGACGTCTTGCCGGAAAAGAGAGACATCGAAGGAAGGGAAACTGTCTACAAGGGGAATTCCTGCTCGGTCGTAAATGATGCCCCGGGGGGCGGCTATTTCTTGAATGCGGATGCGGTTATTCTCCGAGAGATTCTTGAAATATTCTCCCTTGAAGATTTGCAGGTACCCGAGTCGAGAGAAAAGCAGAGAGAAGGCCACGATAATGACGATGTTGGCGTACCCAAAGGCCGGGTTTTTTTCGTGAGTGCCGTTTTTATCCAGTTTCAGACGCATATCTAAGCCATCGGTTGTGGAATTGCAAAACCCGGAAGGGCGGCAAACATTTTAAAAAGGCGAAAGAGGGGCCAGCAGGCGGCACAGGTAGTCACCGCCTGGGGCAAAATCCAGCTCGCTCCGGGTAAAGAAAATTTTTCCAAGATTCCAAAGCCTAAAGGAAGAAAGATCAGCAGGAAAAGCTGGAAGGCTATGGCCAGGGTTACCAGGCTTACCCGGACGGCGAGGGTTTCGCCCAGAATCAATATTTTCCCCAGAAGCTTGAGGAGAAAGAAAATGCCCAGGTAAATAAAGAGAAAGAGGCCAAAAGGGCTTCCCGAAAAGGTATCGTAAAAAAGACCACCTGCAAAGGCTAAAACCGCTCCCGTGATCAAGAAGTCGGGATAGACGACTACATGGCGATGTATTCTCCGTCCTGCAAAGGCTAAAACCGCTCCCGTGATCAAGAAGGGAGAGGTGCCCAGATAGGTTATAAAAATTAGCATCAGATCTGGCTTTAAAAAGTTGGGAAAAATTTCACTCGTCACCGCAGACTGGAAAAGACTTAAGAGGTAGGCAGTAAACAGGAGAATCAGAAAACGGAGCATGATTAGTTTTTCCTCTCGCCAGGGAGATCCCCTCCGTGAAACTCCATACGGGGAAGGGTGAAATGATGTTGGAAACATATAGCGAGATTCTTGGTGATGGACCTTTTGCTGCTAAAGATATAAATTCGCGGGGGGGCGAAAAAAATTTCATCGGCGATCTTCTGGAGGGGTAGCAAGGGTCCGTTTCCCGGGTTTCTTTGGGCCAGTCGCTCGGCTTCAAAAATCGGGACGATCTTGTCGATCAGGCGTAATTCCGTATCCACGAAAAAAAGGGCTACTTGAGGAATTAAATCCTCAAGGCGGCTGAAAAATTCATGGACCTCATCGCCTTCGATGTTCTTGGGAGGGGAAGACTTCACTTCCAGGTAGAGGAGGCGGCCTTCCAAGGAAGCGATGACATCGTAGTCTCCCCCGAAACGAGTTCCTTTACAGCGAAGTCCGTAAAAGGCTGGGCAGTAAAATTCTTTCCGCAGCATTTCCGCCATGAACCATTCGAGGGTAGGGCCGAGGCTGGCTGTAGGTAGAGGGCGAAGACGGTAGGAACGGGTATCCACGGTTTCCACCAGGCCCAAATCGATCAGGGAGTGCAAGTATTTTCGGGCGGTCTCCCGGGAGGAAAACCGCACCACTTCGGAAATCCGGAAGCCCCCTTTTCGATTCAGGACCTCCCGCAGGAAGAGACGGAAAGAATACTTTTTGAAAAGGTCATAGAATTGCTCCTTCTCTTCATGGGAAAAAGTAGGAGGAAAGAGGAGGTGGTGGACGGGATTTTCACGATAGGAAACCAGCCCGCGGCGCCTTAACATCCCCCTTAATTCGAACAAGCCCGGGGAATCGCTTTCCTTTAAGGATTGCACATCCTCGCGTAAAGCCCCGACTTCTTTTTGCAGACGTTTCAGGATGAGATAGATTTCTTTTCCCGCCATGTTAAAGACAGTGTGAGTGTCAGTGTCAGTGTGAGTGAAAAAATACTGATACTAACTACTCACACTCACACTAACACTATTTTTGTTAATATACAACGACTTAGGAGGAAAGACAAGCAATTCATTTTTTCCAAAATTCCGGGATCAGGAGGACCAGAAGGGTGTAAATTTCCAGGCGCCCCAAGAGCATGCAGAAAGTTAAGATCCATTTGGCAGCCACGGAGAGGTGGGCAAAGTTTTCCGTAGGGCCCACAGTTCCCAGGCCCGGGCCTACGTTGCCGAGCGTAGTAGCCACTGCAGAAATCGAGGTTAGGATATCTGATCCCAGCATGGAAAGGGCCAAGGATGCCATGGAAAAGATGAGGAGATATAGGAAAAAGAGGCCCCAGATGCCGCTCAGCGTGTCCGGCGAAATGACTTTTCCTCCCAGCTTGACCGGAAGCACAGCGCGAGGATGGATGAGCTTACGGAGTTCTTGGAACCCCTGCTTCAGCAGAATATAGATGCGCACGCACTTAATCGCGCCACCAGTAGATCCGGCACAGCCGCCGATGAACATT
>JAURYC010000196.1 GCA_030654105.1 Deltaproteobacteria bacterium | reverse complement strand
GGGCGAAGATCGGTAAGGCCCCCCAGGTCGAAAAGCAAAGCACGGCGTTCCCAAAGGACCTCTATAAAGAGTGCCGGGTCTCCAAAAGGTGCGTTGAGTAATTGCGCGAGAAGAAGGGGTTTCAAAATGAATCAAAAAGGCTTGGGGTCATTTTTTTCTTGGCCACTGCCTTCTCCTCCTTCTTCAGGCCCGATGGGCAGAACTGAAAAAAATCATACGCAATGCTCCAACCTTCGTCAATAAGTTTTTTTTCTTTGCCTCCCTTCAATTTTTATTTTTTCATGATTTCAAAAGGATTATCAAGACCCGGGAAGAGACTGCCCGGCCCGGACGGGAGGGTGAATCTCTCCCTCTTTCATCACCCTCCCGTCCGAGCTCCTTTAATCAAAGGAAATTCATCAACCTATTGAAAAGTGAAGGGGGGCGAGATTTTTCTTCAATAAACATAGGAACTATGTTATGGAGAACCCATGCGGGAGGGACGGAAATCCGTTCATTATGGCTGGCTCATTCTTTTTGCCGGTTTTATCGGGGTTATGGGTTCGCTCGGATTCGGCCGTTTCGCCTACACTCCCATTCTGCCCTCGATGAAAGAGGCCCTTTCCTTAACGTATGCCCAGATGGGCTGGATCGGCACGGGGAACTTTGTCGGCTATCTGACTTTCTCCCTTTTGGGGGGATATCTGGCCACCCGCCTCAGCCCGCGCCTCGTAATTTCAGCTTCTCTTCTTCTCGTAGCTGCCTGCCTGATCCTAACCGGACTGTCCCATTCTTTTGAATTCGCCTTGACTATGCGTACGCTTACCGGGATCGGCAGCGCTGGCTCGAATGTCCCCATTATGGCCTTAGCCTCGGCTTGGTTCGCCTCGAATCGGCGGGGGATGGCCACTGGAGTTTTGGTCAGCGGCTCCAGCGTGGCCTTACTTTTGTTGGGCCCTCTGATCCCTTGCATTCTGGAAGCCTTTCCCGACGGCGGATGGAGGATATGCTGGTACATCCTGGGAAGCCTCACCCTGGCCATCGCCGGGCTAAATTATTTTGTTCTGCGGAATCGCCCCGAGGAAAAGAACCTACTCCCCATCGGCAGCACTTTAAGTCCTCCATCCAGCCCTTCTTCTTTTTCCTGGAGCAGGGTCTACGCTTCTCGACCTCTCTGGCATCTGGCCGGAATTTTTTTCACCTTCGGATTTTCCTACATCATTTACATGCAATTTTTCTCGGCCTATCTGATCAACGAAGCGCGGATTAGTGCAGAGAAGGCGGGAAGCTATTTAATGCTCTTGGGCATCCTGAGCATCTTCTGTGGCCCTTTCTGGGGCACTGTGTCCGATTTTATCGGGCGTAAGTATGGCTTGGCTCTGGTTTTTCTCATCCAGGGGACTTCCTACCTGGTTTTCGGACTCATTAAATCCAGCCCCGGCTATTTAATCTCCACTATTCTCTTTGGGTTGACAGCCTGGTCCGTTCCTTCCATCATCTCCGCAGCCGTCGGGGATTCGATCGGCGCGCGCATGGCCCCGGCGGCCCTCGGTTTTACCATCCTGATCTTTGGCATAGGCCAAGCCCTGGCCCCGCCAGTTGCCGGGAAAATCGCTGACCTAACTGGTTCTTTCACTCCAGCCTTTATCCTCTCGGCGGTAGTGGCGTTTACAGGCATGGCCGGAGCCCTGCTGCTTCCCAAAACAGCCACTAAAAACTGATGTCACCCTCAAGCTGTGATGCCCAAAAGCAGATCTTCGATGAACTGGCCGAAGAGCTCGAGGAATTACACATCAAATTTAATGCCCTGCGCCAGCGGCAGGTCGGTACTCCAATTAATGGTATTGGTCTGCCGCCGCATATAAGCTTTCCATGCGTCGGAGCCGGACTCGCGGCCGCCGCCGGTGTCCTTTTCCCCCCCGAAGGCACCACCGATCTCCGCACCGGACGTGCCGATGTTCACGTTGGCAGTACCGCAGTCCGAGCCCTGATGCGCCAGGAATTCCTCCACCTCCCGCAAGTCAACAAAGGAAGCTGGTGAAGTAACTACGCTTCAATCAAACGGGGGATGAATTTCATCCTGAAAGGGGCATGACAATCGCCATTCTCAATTTGGCTCCGGGCAGCCTTGGCCAAAGCCAAGATATTCGCCCTCACCTTTCTATTGCCGAGAACAGGAACCTGCCCCCTTTTCAGTAGGTGTTAATTTTCAACTATGCCCCGGATTCCCTTGACGTGGGGGGACTATTTCCCTTTGTATTCAGGCTTCCTTTTTTCCAAGAAGGCCTTCGACCCTTCTTTCTGGTCCTCCGTGCCAAAGCACATAGCAAAGAGATCCCGCTCATAGTCCATGCCCACAGTTAAAGGAACGTCGAGGGACTTGTTAATGGCCAACTTGCACAGCTTCAGGATGATCGGGCTATGGCGCAGGATCGCTTTCGCCATCTCCATCACCGCTTCCCGTAATTTTTCCTGAGGGACTACTTTGTTGATAAGCCCTAGCGCCAACGCCTCCTGGGCAGAAATAAAGCTCCCGGTAAAAACCAGCTCCTTGGCTTTCTTTTCACCGACCAGCCGCGGAAGAACCTGTGTCCCGCCGGCCCCTGGAATGACGCCGACATTAATTTCCGGCTGGCCAAACATGGCATTTTCAGAAGCAATAATAATGTCGCAAGCCATTGCCAGTTCACAGCCGCCCCCCAAGGCGAGACCATTGACCATGGCGATTGCGGGTTTGGGAATTTCCCGGAGCAAGTCAGTCATCCTCTTGATACCTTTGCCCCGGAGAATATCAGCCGGCGTCCTCTTGGGAAATTCGCTGATATCTGCGCCGGCGCTGAAAGCTTTATCTCCAGCCCCGGTAACGATGATGATGCGAACGTTGTCATCATCCCGACTGTTCTCAAGCGCCCATGTAATTTCCGCTCTTACAGCGTCATTCTGGGCATTTCGAACCTCAGGACGGTTTAGGGTAATCCAGGCCAGGAAGTCTTTCTTTTCAAAAATTATGTTTTTTAATTCCATCATTATCTCCTTTCATTAATTTTAAAAACACCTCTTGGTAAAAGATCCTTTTAAACCACATCCAGTATAGAAAGCAGGGTCTTAGGTGTCAAAGGAAAAAAAGCTTATTTTTAGTAGCTCTAAGAGGTTTGATCTCAACATTCGATTCTGCTGCAAAATCCCGGGCATTGAGTCTCGGCCGTCTGTGCCCGAAGGCAAGCTAAGTCTCTCTCGTAATCTTTGCCAAGTCGTTTTAGAACCTACATCCCCATCTTTCATGAATATCAACCCTTTTAGGCTTCTATTGACAATTGAAGATGTGACCCAATTTCCATCAAGAAAGCGGAAACATTTCTTTCCCATTGAGGGGAAGATAATTTTCTGGTAACCTTAACTTAAAACTTCAAGAGTGGATCAGCTTTCTAGATTCTGAGTCCCCAATTCTTTATGTTTTGGGTTGGAATACTATGGAAATTGGGATACTGGCCCTTCTGGGCATTTTAATCGTCTTAGTTCTTTTCTTCTTCGTACAGAGCACCCGACAATGGCGGGAGATGCGCGCCACGAAAGAGAAAGACCCGGCCTTCCTGCTCCTGCAGCAGCAGATCGACGGTCTGCGCGACCAGGTAGGCCGGTCCCTCGATGGCAACGTGCAGCTCATGCACCAGCAGTTGAGTTCCCTGTCCAGCCAGGTTACCAGCCAGTTGAATTCCATCGCTTCCCAGGTTAGCGAGCAGGTAGGAACCGGGATGGGCCTGGTGCAGAAGGCCAGCCAGCATTTCGGCGACCGGGTGCAGGAAGTTCAGTCTCGATTGGCTCAGCTGGATGAAGCCAACAAACGCATTTTAGAGGTGGGCCGTTCCATCGCCAGCCTGCAGGAAATCTTGCGGGCCCCTAAAATCCGGGGTGGGTTGGGTGAATTCCTGCTGGGCGACCTTTTAGCCCAGATCATGCCCGCTGAATACTTCACCCTGCAACATTCCTTTAAAAGTGGAGAACGGGTGGATGCGGTTATTCGCTTAAGTCAGGGGCTTGTCCCTGTCGACGCCAAGTTTCCTCTGGAAAATTTTCAGAAGGGCCTTCTGGCTGAGGACGATGGAGCGAAGAAGAGTTTCCTCAAGCTCTTCGCCGCTGACGTGAAGAAACATGTGGAGGCGATCGCCAGTAAATACATTCTGCCGCATGAAGGAACCTGCGATTTTGCCCTCATGTATATTCCCGCCGAGAATGTTTACTACGAGGCCTTCATCAAGGATGAAGCCCTGGGCGAAGGGAAGAGTTTGCGGGAATATGCTTTCGTTAAACATGTCGTCCCGGTTTCTCCCAACAGCTTTTATGCCTACCTGCACACGATTCTCCTGGGACTGCGGGGGATGAAAGTGGAAGAGAGCGCCCGGCAGATCCTTCGCGACCTGGGCGGATTGCGCGGGCAACTGGACAAATTCCAGGAGGAGTTCAGGAAACTCGGAAAACATCTGGAGCAATCCAAGGGAAGTTACGACTCGTCCCAGAGACAGCTCGAGAAGTTCAGCGACAAGCTCGCGGCCGTGGAAACGCCCCCGCTTATTCAAAGTCCTGAAGAAACCTCCAACAAAACGCCCAACGCCTAGCGAAATACCATGGTTTTTCCCTTTGCGCTCTGCGCTATGCGCTTTGCGTCTCTTTGTCCCGTTTGGTGGCGTACCATTCCAGCTGCCGGAAGATCCCGCGCAGGACGGCCACGTCCCGGTCGGAAAGGTTGGCTTTTCCGAAAATCCGCCGCAGGGTATGCATGATCCTTTTGGGGTTTTTCGGATCGAGAAAACCGATGCGCAGGAGGAGTTCTTCCAGATGGGCGTACATTCTTTCTACTTTTTGAAACTCCGCTAATTGGGGAAGCAAAGGTTCTCCGGGGGAGTGGGAAAGACTGGCTAGGTAGAGTTCATAGCAGACCAGCATCACGGCCTGGGCCATGTTCAGGGAGCGGAGGCTGGAGTAGGTGGGCAGGGTGATCAGGGCGTGGCAAGGGGCCAGTTCTTCGTTGGTCAGCCCTTTGTCTTCCGGGCCGAAGAGGATGGCCACCGGGATCGTCCGGGCATGGGCAATGATCTCCGGGCAGATCTCCCGCGGTGTGATAAAAGGGCCGCGGTTTCTCCCCTTGCGAGCTGAAGTCCCGGCGAGCCATCGAAATCCCCTTAAGGCCTTTTCCTGGGAGGGATAAATTTCTGCTTTCTCCAGGATGTCCCGAGCTGAAGTGGCCATCATGCGGGCCTCTTCAGACAAATGATCCTGGGCCGGTGATACCAGGATGAGCTGGGAGAGTCCCATGTTTTTCATGGCCCGGCTCACCGCCCCCATGTTCCCGGCGAATTGGGGTCTGATCAAAACAATGGCGATGTTATCCAGGGGATTGTTTAAATTAGCCACCGAGGACACAGAGATCACCGAGCTTTAAAACCTTTCACCGCTGCGCTTCTCCGGTTTTTGCCCGCCGATACCCGGCCTTTTCGGCCTCTTCCGGAGTATCGAAGAAGACGCGGTTTTTAGGGTTTACCCTCGCTGCGCCCGAGCTTCCGAGCATATGGTATATCATCGAACGTTTATTGGCTACGATTTTATCTGGCGGAACTGGATATTCCTTCGCGGAAGGTTGTGGCGCTTTCCCTCGGATCAGGTGCCTGAATTGGGGAAAAAGGTTTTCATCCCGCTTTGTACGTTTGCGAAATTCATACGGCCTTTCCTTGAGGCCCTTCTTTTTATCCCAGACTCCGAGTCCTTTTTCCCTGGCCGCTTCTTCAACCTCCTTAAGCTCCGCAGCGTGTTTTCCATTAAAATGACCCGGGTAAAAAAAAGCGTTGCCGGATTTGACCATCTCTTGGTTGATAAAAGTATGGTCTATAAAAACATAGGCCAGAAGCCGGTGATATTTGTCCCGTTCATCGTCTTCTTCTATCTCCAGTCGCACGGTCTTTCCTTTGACCAGCGACTGAGCAAAATCCCTGGCTCGCCTCCCCCAAGGTTCCTGGCCGATCCTTTTTTGATGGGTTACCTCCGGGGCATCAATCTCCCGCAGGCGAACGTGTTCTTCCCGAGCATGAATACGCCCTAAGATTGTGTCGCCGTCAAATACCTTGAGGACCTTGCCGGAAAGAGTCTTGGCCGCAGCCGCTGAAGGGAGGAGGCAAGAGACGACGAAAAAAAAGAAGAGAATCCCATGAAAGATCATTAAAAACCGCCGCCCTCTGCTTATTTCCTACGCCTGAAAGTATCAAACTGGGAGAGTTTCGTCAACGGAAGAAAAACTTTTGCCACCCCTCCGCCCGGTCCCCGCGCTGGATGATCCTCCCAGGCCCTGGGGTTCAGGGCGTTTCGCTTGGCATCACGGAAAATAATTCGCTCTGCGCATAGCGCTCAGCGCTAAGCGTCTTTAACGATTGGTCGATGCTGCCGGCCCTCATCGCCCTGAACCCCAGGCCACGAATAGGGATTTTGTAAAAGTGAAGAGGGACGAGTTATAAAAATTGATTGACAAGAGACTCTAATGAATAAACTACCCCGCCGCAAGCGGCGGGGAATAAACCCTAAAGTGATTTAACGGTGTTGCGTACTGTGACCCTGCCTCTCATTACGCCGGCCATCATGGCCGCCACCCTGATGGTCTTCATGACCAACCTTAGTGCTTTTGGAGCCCCGGCTTTACTCGGAGGGGGGATCTCAGTCTTAGCCGTGGAGTCCGTGATCCAGACTCTGGGAGTCTTGGACTGGGGCATGGGAACGACCCTGAGCGTAATCCTTCTAATCCCTTCCTTTCTTCTTTTTTACTTCCAGAACTGGTATAGATCCAAACGCTCCTATGTCACGGTTACAGGAGCACCGGCCCATACGGAAGTCAGGAAAACCCCCTGGAGGATCAAAGGCCCTATCTTTGGGTTCTGCCTCCTTCTGTCAGGGATCGTCCTGGTCACTTATCTGGTAATCTTCCTGGGAGGTTTTTCCAAGGTTTGGGGGGTGGATAGCTCCTTCACCCTGAAGCATTACCGTCTCGTATTCACCAACACGATGCGGTCAATCATCAATAGTTTGCTCCTTTCGTCCATCGGCGCATTGTTCGCCACACTCCTGGGGGTTCTGATCGCCTACCTCATCGTTCGCCAAAGCTTCCTGGGGAAGAAAGTTATGGATTTTCTGGGAACCCTCCCTTATGCCGTACCTGGCACCATGATGGGGCTAGGGTTTGTAGTAGCTTTCAACAAAGCTCCGCTGATCCTTACCGGAACCGCCTTTATCATCGTTTTGGATTACTGCATCCGCCGTATGCCTTTCGGCCTGCGCTCCGGGGTATCCACTTTGAGGCAGATTGACGTGGCCATGGAAGAGGCTTCCGCGGATCTGGGTGCCCCCTGGGTTACCACCTTCCGCAAAATTGTTCTGCCCCTGATGAAGCCAGCTTTCATTGCCGGGATCACCTTCGCTTTCATTCGGGCGATCACGGAACTGACTTCCACGATTTTTTTGGTGACGCCCAAATGGAGAGTGATGGCTGTGGACATTTACAATATGGTTGAATCCGGGGCGCTCGGGGGAGCAGCGGCCATGTCTACCCTGCTCGTGGCCATTGTGATAATCGTCCTGGTAGGGATTTACCGGGCGACGGGAGCGATGGCTTCCATGTTCCGGATGTGATAAAAATTTGGCCACAGAGGACCCAGAGCGCACCGAGAAATTAAATCCCAAAATCAAATATTATTGATGGTCTCGTAAAAAGTCTGTAAATACGCTTTTCTGTCATTCCGGCGAAAGCCGGAATCCAGTCCTTTCAAATAGTTATAAGTTCTCTGGACTCCGGTTTTCACCGGAGTGACGACTTTTTACGAAGCCATCATTATTGACTTTC
>JAURYC010000195.1 GCA_030654105.1 Deltaproteobacteria bacterium | reverse complement strand
TGTGGGAATCAATAGGCAAACATTACTTCAGTCATCGATCCTTACCCCGAGCTGCGCCACTTCGATTATGTCACTGGAGTTGGGAGAGAGGGCCTTCCAATTTACCAGCGAGCTTTCTCGAAGAATGAGGGAGAAATATTTTAGGGGATAAGGAAAAAAGATAATAGAAGGGCCTACTCATCTCTATCAGCGGGAGAGTCTGTTTTTGGCCTTGGATCGGACATTGGGGGCTTTCAAAGATTCAGAATCCATGTACCCCCCGGACATTACCCGAAAACCAAATTTTTCGAAGAAGGGACGGTCATTCTCCCCAAAAAGCACGTTGACCCCCTGAGGATTCAAGTCGCGACAAGCCTCCAGGGCAATTTCCATTAGACGTGTCCCCACCCCCTGTCCCTGGCCGTCAGGATGCACGCATAGGCTATGGATCAACAAATCACCGTGGGGGCTACCTACCACAGGTAAAAATCCCACCAGCCGTCCATTCCACCTGGCGCTGATGTGAAAAAGGTACTCCTGGATGATTTGAACATAATTCCCTTTTGCCGGCCAACCCACAGCATGACGGAGGGCCACCAATTCTTCGGAACTCACAGGAAGATCTTTTCCCATTACCATCCGTTCCAGGGTTGCTCGATCTTTCTGACGGCTCACGATTCCTCCCAATGAACCTCCCCAAAGGGTGTTTTTTCTCTGAGTCGTCTGTGAAACACCTCATATTCCTTCTTAGAATCTCCTACCAAGATCCCTTCCCCGTGC
Source organism: Deltaproteobacteria bacterium (assembly GCA_030654105.1). Taxonomy (NCBI): domain Bacteria; kingdom Pseudomonadati; phylum Myxococcota; class Myxococcia; species Deltaproteobacteria bacterium. The sequence continues at coordinate 8,323 of JAURYC010000195.1, read as the reverse complement.
CCGGGCAGGAGTAAAACATTGTGCGGAAGGGTGTAAATTTTTCGTTCCAGACTCTGAATGAGGGTTTGAAAAGCTTCCGGGGACCAAGTCTTGCCTGGACCTCCGGGAAATACCGTGTCCCCACAAAAACACAGGGTGGATGGAAGGAAAAAAGATACACTTCCAGGTGTATGCCCCGGGGTGTGGAGGACTTCTAGTTCATGAGACCCCACGGCAATCCGGTATCCATCGGAGAGAGAGATTTCTGGACGGAGTCGAGTGGCCTCTGGTTCCAAGGGATGAATTCCCACTGGGGCGCCGGCCTTCTTGCGAACCTCTTCCAGAGCCTGGATGTGGTCCATATGGGCATGAGTGAGGATGATTGCCACCAAACGATCTGGCCCAATGGCTTGTAGCAGAGCGTCACCTTCCGCCGCAGCATCGATTAGCACACAGCAACCCTGGAGCTGATCTTGCACCAAGTAGACATTGTTTCCATAAGAACCAACACCTAATCGCTGTACTTTCAGGGCCTGTTTTTCCATCACAGTATTTTCCTTCATACGCTTTTACCTGGGGGAAAAAATAACATTGGAGAAAGCAGGCAGGCCGCAATCAAGAATTGAGAAGACAAGCCCCACCCAAACTTACCGATACATTTATTATCCACAAAGTACAGGATTTTTGCAACTCAAAAGGCGAATTTGTCCACTTCTTGTGCCAATTTTCAAACGAAGGTTTAAAAAAAGCACGATATGTTGTTGGTAATTTTGGGACCCTAAAACTGAACAGTCGAGTAGCCCAGGGGAATTTCACCCCCAGGCCTTCACGGAAACGGACGTGACAGTCTCCCGTCATCCGGCTCTTATCATCCAATCGCCGTTTCCGGCAACCTCCCCTTACCTCCTGGCTCCTCCCTGGCTCTTTACCAGAGCAGCTTAAGGTGGTTTGAAGCCTGCTCTCCAATCTTAGGATGTTTGGGGTGAAGTCTTGGCCAATGATTAGGACGTAAACATCCTTCCGGCTTTTTTATCAACCCTTCTGCACCGGCAGCACAATATGGGACGGGCGGTTGGCATCATGGTAGACGGCCTGATGCGCAATTTCGTACCGCTGCTCAAGCCCCAAGGGTCCGCCGGTGTTCGGATTGACATCAAACCGGGGCCAATTGCTGCTGCTGATGTCCAAGCGGATCCGATGACCCTTTTTAAAAACGTTGGATGTCGGGTAAAGCTGAAAGACAAATGCGTAGGGCTTTCCGGGTGACATCAGCTCCGATTTCTCATAGCCGTCTCGATACCGGGCACGAATAATAGAATCGGTCAGATTGACGGCTAAGCCATCTGGATAATCATCGCTGGGTGGATACACGTCGATGAGTTTGGCTGTAAAGTCGGTATCCACAGCCGACGATGACGCCCACAGGTGCACTTCGATGGGCCCGGTGATTTCCGTCTCGAACGCAAGCGGGGGGGTCTGGAAGGTCAAAATATCTGATCGCGAAATGAGCGGAAGCATGTCTTTCTCGCGCTGATCGAAGGCGCCGGGCTTCATCACGGAATCCGCTGCCGAAATGCCGCCGCCGATGGTGGGCACCGGGTCCTTGGGGTCAAAGGTATATCGACTGGGTGCAATATCAGATCCACCGGGCTTTTGCGGAGACAGGGTTCCATCTCCTTGAAGGTAGTAGGGTGTGAACCGGGTGCCCGGAATCGGCCAGTCTTCAACCCTCCGCCAAAAACCGCCGTGGTTGATGCGACCCGGATACTCTGACGCCTCACCGGGTGCGCCGGCGATGACGCGCTTGCCGTCGCCGGTTCCCATCGTAAAAATTCGCACCGGCAGCCAGTCGGCAACTTCGGTAGGCATGCCTTTCAAAAAATGGTCGAACCAGGCCAGCTTCAGATCCTGGTAGTCGATCTGCGCTTCCGGGCCGAATTCGAGATCTCCAGCATGGGTGATCTCATACTTTCCGTGGGTCCAGGGTCCCATAAGCAGGTACTGGGGGGTTTTCTTCATCCTGCGCAGGGCCACATAACTTTCACAGGTGTTGCGGGCATAGGAGTCATACCAACCGCCCAGGTAAAGGGTGGGAACATCCGCATGTTCCTTATAGTACTCGGAGACGGCATAGCCGCGCTGTTCCTTCCAGTAGCCGTCATAGTCGCCGTGGGTGAGGATATCCAGCGCCCACCGCTCGTAAGATGGCAGCCTTCGTAAAAGGGTGGCCCCTTTCTTGAGCGGGAACCGCCGCATGACCTCCGGCATCTTTTCGGTATACAGCTGGATCAGCGCTTTCTTGAGATTCGGATCGGCGGCAGCCTCCTTGCTGGTGATGGCCATGCGGAAGACATACACATGAAACCGCTGCTCCAACACACCGTTGTGACGCATGGAACTGTGGTAATAGTTGGAAGCCCCAACGGCCACGATCATTGTCCCAAGATGCGGTGGGGCGAGGGTTGCCAGGGCGCTCTGATCGCTTCCGGCGTAGGAATCCCCCATGGTGCCGACCTTGCCGGTGCTCCAAGTCTGGGTTCCAAGCCACTCCACGGTGTCGTAGCCGTCTTGCGCTTCCTGGGCAAAGGCATACCACTCCCCTTCGGATTGAAAACGTCCCCGCACATCCTGGATGGCGCAAACATATCCCCGGCGGGCAAAGTATTTGGCTTTCAGGACGTTTTGGGGCGAGGCCTTACTGTAGGGGGTGCGTTCCAGAATAACCGGAAACGGCCCCTCCGCGCACCTGCCGCCGGCAGCCGGAAAGTAAACGTCGGTGGCCAGTCGGATGCCGTCCCGCATGGGGATCATTACCTTGGGGTCAATGAGCACCTCGTATTGTTGATGAGAGCCTTCATAGGGGTGGGTCATGGCATACCTCTTTTCGGTTAGGTTCAGGGAGTGTCTGGAGTCCACTCCGGTTTAATAGTTTGATGAGACGCCGCCTCCGCCTTCACCCGGTCCCATCTGTAGCGCATGGGAATAAGCTCAAGGACGCCCCAGATGGAGGCCTGGTCGGCATAATGCGGGCTTGCCGGATGGCCGGAGACGCCCAGGGGCACCGCCCAGCAGGATTTATCCCAGTCGGACGTGTCGAACACGTAGCGAACCACGGAAAGCAGCGTCACATCGAAGGGACGGCCGGGGGAGTAGCCGGCTGCCAGGGGTGTGTCTCCGTCTCCTCCCATCGGTACCGAAGGCGGATTGAGAAGGTCTTCCAGCTCCGGGAATAAATGGGAGACTGGATGTTTGGGGGAGGTGCGATGGACGGCACCCCACTGCCAGGTCGCCATATCGTCTCCCAGGCGCTTTCTGAGGTAGGAAACCGCTTCGTCCAATGCCTCGGTGGCTACCGAGCGCCAGGTGGTTCCCGGCGGCAGAAGGGACGAATCCCCCGTCTTTGCCGCGGTAACGATCTGGGATGCCAGTTCGCCGAGGTGCCGGGGGCCGCCGCGGCCGGTAGTAGTAAACATCACGTCAACCAGCGGTCCGACCAGGCTGCCGATGATTTTATGCAAAAGCTTGACCCGAAACGCACTGTATATCGTTGGCGCCACGGCGTCATGCGCCATGGCGCTGTTCCAGCCGGATAGCATGGCCTTCGCCCGGACGGAGAATTCGTCGGTCGGCTCAATCATCGATATCACCTTCGCCAGCACCTGAGCGGGTATGGAGAAACAATCCCCATGGATGGCCCGTATCTCCTCGACCGTCGCACCGGTGAGGTTTTTGAGTCGTTCGTAAATCCGCCGGGCTCGGTATTCCGGAGCATAACTCAAGGCAAGGTAATAGGGGTAGTTCGCGTCGGGGATGCGGTTGTTGGCGGAGACGATAAATCCATTGGAGGGGTTGCGCAGCCGCGAAAGCGCTTCGAAAGGGATGTTCCCCTGCCACTCGTGCTCTCCTGTCCAGCCCGGGACCGGCAGCCAGGCATTGGACATGGACCGGATGGGCACCTGCCCCCGATGCAGGTAAGCGATGTTTCCATGCACATCGGCAGAGATAAAGTTGTTGCAGGGATCCACCCAGTTCCGCATGGATTCGTCCAGCTCGTCGACGGAAGTCGCCTTCATCATCGGAAGAATGCATTCAAAACCCCGATAGGGGGCGGCCGTAGCCGTGTATTTGAACGCTAGGCCGTAGCCCTTTCTCGGATCCCCGGCGATGATCGGGCCGTGATGCGTTACGGTCATTTCCATCTCCTGAACCGCACCACCCCTGACCTTTATTTGCTCGCGCCGGACCTTGGCCTTTTTCCACTGGCCCTGGAAATTGTATCGGGCCGCATCGTCCGCAGAAAACCGCTCGATGTAGATATCCTGGTAATCGGCCTGCGCGTGGGTGACACACCAGGCCACATGGGCGTTGTGGCCGAAGTGGGGAAAGCCGGGGCAGCCCGGGAACGACAGCCCGATCACGTCGAATTCCGGACAGGCAACGCGGTTTTGATAGTAAACATTCGGGGTATCCAAAGAACGATGCGAATCGCCCGCCAGAAGTGGTTTTCCAGAAGCCGTACGGCTGCCGTGCACGGCCCAGCTGTTGCTGCCCGCATCCGGTTCCTCTCTCAGCCACCCAATGGCTTCCAGATTTCTGCTCAGCTCTTGGAACCCGTTTAGAATGGGCCCCTCGTACACCCCGCCCGGCGGCACGATAACCAGGTGGCCAGGGGGGTGGCCCTGCAGGAGGGCGGCCGCCTTTTCTGGCCCCAGCGTGTTCACCAGCCTTGCCCGCCATAACTTTCCTTCAAACACCCCCATCATAATGTGGCGCACCTTGTAGACGGCAAAGCAGTCCCATGGATGCCAGGATTCCGGTTTGGCATCGAGAAGCTTATATTCAATCGGCAGCGCCTCCGATTTTTCGATAAAGGCGTTGACCCCGGCCGTGTAGGCGTCCAACATGGCCCGGGTGGCGGCATCCACGGACCGATAGTCGTCTCCCACCGTTGCCCCGATCTGGAACCGGCGCATCAGCTTGTCCTCTTCAACGGCCGACCCACCAAGAAGCTCAGCCAGACGTCCGTAGGCGTGCCGTCGGTCATATTCCATATGCCAGAGACGATCCTGAGCAGTGACCAACCCTTGCCCGAAGAAGGCATCATGGGCCGTCTGCGCCCGCACGTGCGGAACACCAAAGCGGTCCCTGTAGATCTCGATGAGCGCATCGATCCCCTTCAGCCGAAATGTTTTGGACGTGTCCGGAAGAGCGGATTTCAGGTCTTTTCCCGTAATCGTATTTTCAGTCACCGGTTATCCCTCACTGCCTTAAAAGGTTCTTGATACCGCATGCGGCTCCGGGGTATCGGCGTTTTTCGGGCCCACATGTGCCTTCGCGCCAGTACTCCGATCATTCCAACACTACCCAACCACCGGATCTCCTTTCGTTTACCCTTCATGACGATCGCGGTCGGCTTTTAGCTTTGGGCCCTTCAGGACCTCCGGATTGAGGACATGGGGGGGAACTTTCCCTTCAAAAAAGGCAATGATCTTTTTTACTGTCTCCATCGCCATGGCATAGGAAGCTTCCCGGCTCAAGCCCGCGCTGTGGGGGGTACAGACCACATTCTCCAACTCGATGAGCGGTCTGAATTTGGGGGGCTCTTCTTGGAAAACATCCAGGCCTGCTCCGGCAATCCAGCCGTTCGTAAGTGCTTTGTAGAGAGCCTGTTCCTCCACAATCTCCCCCCGGGCGGTATTGATGAGGAAGGCCGTCGGTTTCATCAATTGCAGCTGCTCCTCCCCGATCATCAGACGGGTGGAATCATCCAGAGGAACATGGAGGGTTACGTAGTCGGCCATCTGGAGGAGTTCTTCTTTGGAGTAGTAGGGGATGTTATATTTTTGCTTGAACCCGGGATAATCCACGATGTCATTGGCGATGATTTTGACCTCAAACCCCTGGAGTCTCTGGGCCACCTTTTTCCCGATGTTGCCCAGCCCGATAATCCCCACGGTTTTGCGGAAAAGATCCTCCCCCCCTCCCCGGTTGTAGAGGTTCTTGCGCATCTCCCGGTCCTTTTTGGCAATCTGCTTGGACACGGCCAGCATCATACCGATGACCATGTCGGCCACGGAGCTGGCGTTGGCCCCCGGGTTGCAAGTCACCACGACCCCTTTTTCGGTGGCCGCTTTTAGGTCGCTCCCCTCGAACCCCGCGCTGCGAATGGCGATCATCTTCAGGCGGTCGGCGCTCATGATGATCTTCCGGGTGGCGGGAAACATGGCAGTTACCACAATTACATCCGCTCCCTGGATTACCCGGCAGACTTCATCCTCCTGGGCCAGGGACACCCGGTCATAATCCTTCTCCTCCACGGTAAACCCGGCCTGCTCCAGGGTTCGGATAGGGTCCCGGGATATGTCGGCAAATTTTTTGGTCATGATCAGTACTTTGGGCATTTTCTGGTTTTCCTTCGAAACGAGGGATCATATCCGATCCGTTTTTCATGAGAATGATTTTGGCATTCTCCCCGTGTTTGGCCAAGGCCATTGCTACCGCTTCCTCAACCGTATCGGCTCTCTGGGTGAACATCTCTTTCAGAGTCTTATCATCAATTTTTTTACTGACCAGAATCAAATCGGCTCTCTTCAGGCATTTGGAAAACAGCCAGGCCTTCTCTACATCCCCGGCCACCACCTGCGTAATCTCCTTGTGTTGGTTCTGCACCGTGTTCAGGATGAAATCTACCTTCGCCATTCTGGCCGCTTCCAGGGCGTTCTCGTGAAACTTATTCCCTTCCACCCATCCCATGGCCGGTTTATCGGATCGCAGGTTAAAGCCGTGATGCTGCTTCAAGGTGGCCAAGCTGGCAATTCCCGGAAGAACGCTCTTCCGCCCCCCGGAAAAGCCGGCGGCCTGGTGGGGCGCGATGGTTGCCATAACGATTTTCACTTCCGCCTCCCAGAAGAAGTAGAGGAAGAAATTTATAGCTGGCCGTGGGGCGGGTGATATCATTCACAACGATCACGGCATTTTTCTTTCCCCGGGCAATTTCCTTTAGCCTCTTGGTCCCGATGGGATTCTCCAGCGCTTTTCTGACTGCTCCGGCTTCGTCTTTAAGCCCCGGATTATACTGGGGCATGAGCGCTGCCACGAAGTTCTTCTTGGGAATTTGAATCTCTATCTCTCCCTTGCCGTAGGGAATCCGCTCCACATGAAACTCTTTATCGGCAGCCATCGTTACTCCTTCCTTTTTTTCTCATTCTTCCCGATCAAAGATCGTCTGACCGCCTTTCCATTCCCTGTGGGTCGTGATGCACAGAGAAAGGACCGTCAATGCGAAAGGGATACTTGAATTATGCCCGAAAGCCAAATTTTCTTCACTGGAGGCTAAGCCTCTTCTTCATCATGAGTCCCCGGTTGACCGAGGTTAGATCGAACCCGGGGTCCCGAAAGTCAAAATCACCTCAACAGCGAAGACCTTTTCCCGGATGGAATAAGAAAAGTTGTTTCCTTCTTCCCAACGAGATGAATCATATATTCTTCGGAAACGAGGTGTCAAGAAAAATGCCCCCCGCAAAAGTTGTGGATTCCCGCTTTTTCCCATAGTATAAGGAGGGGATGAATTCAAATTCCGGAGCCGATCTCCGGGGGCGGAAAGAACCAAGGAGGACCCATGGCGGAGTATGAGATTTATGCCTTGAAGTATGCCGGGCCGTTTACCAGCTCGGGGGCCTTTCTTATGTGGAGGAAGGACTGGGAGAAGACCGTCCAGAGAAATTACTATTTCTGGTGCCTGCGTGGGGAGCAGGAAACGGTCATCGTGGATGCGGGGATACCGCCAGAATTAGCGAAAGAGAAGAACTTGGCCGGCTATGTAAGCCCGGCGGAAGTCCTTTTTCGAATCGGCGTGCGGGCCGGAGAAGTCCACCACCTGATCCTTACCCACCTCCACTGGGACCACTCGAGCGGCGTGGGCCTCTTCCCCAAGGCCACTGTGTACCTTCAGGAAGAAGAATACTCTTTCGCCCTCAAGAATCCTATCTCCCGGCGTCCTCCTTTCCAGCAATCATCGGATGAAAAGTCTAAAACCTACCTGGCCTCCCTTGAAGGAACCAACCGTCTTGTACTTCTGAAGGGGGATCAGGAAGTACTTCCCGGAGTGGAGTGTCTTTTAGCTCCTGGGCATACCGTTGCTCTCCAGGCTGTGGCCGTCAAGACCTCCCAAGGCACGGCGATTGTCGGTTCAGATTGCGCCCATATTTTCCGCAATTACCAGGAAGACTGGCCCAGCGCCTTGATCGTTGACCTGATAGGCTGGATGAAAACATACGAAAAACTGAGGAAGAAAGCGTCTTCCCCCGACTTGTTGTTCCCCGGCCATGATCCCCTCATGTCTAAA
>JAURYC010000194.1 GCA_030654105.1 Deltaproteobacteria bacterium | reverse complement strand
GGAATGCCGAATGGGGAATATGGTATCGATCTTCTCTTCTGGAATTTCCGCCCCCGGGATGAGGGCCTGGTCTTTTAAAGAGATGTCTCCGGTATAATAAAGCTGGCGTCGACCCTGCTGAATCAAGAGCCCCGCCGCTCCCAGAACATGCCCGCTGGGAATGTAACGGGCTTTAATGTTGTTACGAAGCCGCAACCGTTCTCCATGTCTTCGCCTTCCGGTTGGGCTGGAGAGGTTCGGCGGGCTGAATTCCAGTCCGATGATTTCTCCCTCCAGGGACCATAAGTCTTCATGTTCGAAAAAAGGATATTCCCGGTATCCTTTTTCTTCTCGGAAAATATTCATGACGGTGACTGTGTTGTGGAGCATGCGCAACGCGATCTCTTTGGTGGGAATGGTGGCGAAGATAGAAGCTTGCGGCTGTTGCCGGTTGATCAACGGCAAAGAACCTACGTGATCTAAATGGGCGTGGGAGATGAAGATGGCCTCCAATTCTCCGGATATCCATCCGTAATCGGGGAGACTCTCCTGGCCGTACTTTTTCGGATGAAGGCCGGCATCCAGGAGAAGAGAAACATCGTTAATCTCCAGAAGATAAGAATTGGCCCCTATTTCTTGCCCACCGCCGAGGACCGTAAAGGACCAGGCCATTCTATCCCTCTCCCACTGGACAGCCCGCTCAAGGGAGAAGGAGGCTGATGAAGCCGGTGATAAACCACTCGAAAAGAGAGATCAACGGGTTGAGGATGCCCAGGTAGAGCAGGCCGATGATGATAAAAAATCCGTACGGTTCCAGGCGGGCCAGAGAATACTGGAATTGAGCGGAGGAGAAGCCCAGGAGGATCTTGGAACCATCCAAAGGAGGGATGGGAATGAGGTTAAAAGCGGCTAGCATGATGTTGATTTGGGCCATGTAGATCAGGAAGGTGGCCATGGCCCCAAAAGGGGCGGGATTGATCAGTTGCAGGAGGAAAAGAGAGATGAAAGCCAGCAGAGTATTGGTCACAATCCCCGCAGCCGACACCAAAATCATTCCTTTGCGTTGGTCATGAAGGTTGTTAAAATTCACCGGAACCGGTTTGGCCCAGCCGAACCCAAAAATGAAGAGCATGAGAGTTCCAATAGGATCAAGATGCTTTAAGGGGTTCAGGCTCAGTCGCCCCAGCCACCGGGCGGTCGAATCTCCCATTTTATCGGCCACCCAGCCGTGGGCGAGCTCATGGAGAACGATCGAGTAAAGAAGGGGAATGACTAAAAGAATAAAAGCGCCGGGGTTTTTGAAAAGCAGGCCGATCAAACCCATGCCTTGGACCTCACCATATTTTTTTATTATTATCACACAGATAAAGACCAATTGCAACGCAAACTTTCCATCCTCGTTTCTTTCATGCCCACGCCATTTATTAGTCAATCCATAATTTTATAGACCCTGGAGATTAAATCACTCCTGCCATCCCTTTAAAAAAGGGAGGAATTCCCCTCTTTGGAAAAGAGGGGTGAGGGGAGATTTTGGAAAAATATGTCTGGTCAATTATGGACTCATTAGTAAATCCATTTCCCAGTTAAGCTCGGCTGCTTCAAGGGCTCAACTCCTTTCAATAGATCCACCATAAATCCCTCTGCCGCTGGGAAAAGCCAACGACTTCTCCTTTTTAAATGAAGCCATAGAAATTGGATGGCGAATCAGTGATTCAAATGAAGGAGAAATGAAGGTCCGCATTTGGGGTGGGTCAGCAGTTCCGTCTCGCTTTGGATCCCCAGGAGGGCATGAAGGATACCTGAGTCGCGAAAAAGAACCACGAAAAACCCGTGTCAACAACAGGATTTTCATGGTAAATAACCGAGGGACAAAAACACATTCTCTTGTTTTCAAAGGCCTCGTAACAATTTAACGTTTTGAAAAGAACTGCTAAATTGCAGTATTTCCCCTGGCCAATTGGTCACCCGTCAATCCCGTCTGGGCGGAAAAAAGTGCCTAATTTGCCCAAAATAATTTGTGAAAGATGGAACTTAATCTGACTGACACTGTCAGGTCGGGTATCAATTTCTTCCTGAACTCGACAATTGACAAATGCCATGAAAAAGCGTAGATTTTATCTCGTAATCCTCAGAAATTGGGAATGTTTGCGGAGACAGGCAGGTGTTTTTCGCCGATCAATCTGGGGGCTTAGGCGGAAACCACATAAGACACCGAGAAACAGAGATTTGGTAATAAAAGCCATTTGGTTATCATAACTTAGAACAGAATCCGAGTGGTGTCTTAGGCCGACAGTAGGCGAGATTCAGGATCTTATACGGAAACCATATAATCCATCGTTAGGCCGCATAGGAGCCTGTCGCAGATGAGCTGCCACGAAAGGCGTGTAGATGGCGAAGGTGAGGCGTTCTGACCGATTGCCCGTGAAAGCGAGCGACAGACAACTCATGCTCAGGGCGATAGATCTTGCACGAAAGTGCAGGAGCGAACCAGGCAAGATCTCCCCAAAGGTCGGAGCGGTCATCGCCCGCGATGGCAGGGCGCTTGGGGAGGCATTCCGCGGGGAGCTGGTCCCGGGAGAGCATGCGGAGTTCACGCTTCTCGAAAGAAAACTAGCCGAGAAGACCTTGGCAGGCGCGACGCTCTTTACGACTCTGGAGCCGTGCACATCGCGAAACCACCCTAAGATTGCCTGTGCTGACCGCATAATCGAGAGGCGGATAAAGCGAGTATTCATCGGCATTCTGGATCCCAACAATCGGATTCGCGGCCGTGGCGAGCTGCGGCTTCGTGCGGCCGGAATCGAGATCGCTCGGTTTGATCCCGACCTGATGCCCGAAATTGAGGAACTCAATCGCGACTTCATGAGGGAGCACGCCACCGGGTTTAGGCGACGACGGACGAGAGCTGAGACTACGGATCCCGTCAAACCGGGAGAGGTGGGGCCTAATGGTCACAGAATCGGCTACACCAAGAACGGCGACAAAGTGGAATGGATTCCCGACGAGGAGAATCCGGGCAAGGAATGGCCGCTTCTATTGCGGCGTAACGACAAAGCCATCTTGAAGACCTACAACGAATTCTGGGACAAGGTGTGGTGGAATAGGCACCAAGTCTGGATCGAGAAGATCAAGAGTGGCGAGCAACCGCTAACGGAGGAACAGAAGCCCCTCCTGAAGAAGGCGATGCAGGCTGCTAAGAAAATTGAAAAGAAATACGACAGGAAGAATCTGGGCTGGGATGACTTCGAGTGGGGGCTGCTGAGCGGTAGGATGTCTGCGCTCGCATGGGTCATGGGGGCGGAATGGGATGAATCCCTCGACACGTGAAGCGGCCGGATGCGGCCTAACCCCCGGCTCCACCCGACGGCGGCCGGGCGGCCGGCTTCGATTCATGATCGAGTGGAGATGGAATGGAGCGGCCGCCGCGGGTGAGCCGGCGGCCGTTAGGGGTTGGCGTCGTGACTTCAGCGTGAGAGGGTTGTGCAAGTCCGAAAAGGAGGCAATGCCGTGGCCGCTTGGACCCATGCATCAGTGTACGAAGCGCTCGTCGCACGCGGAGAGAAGCAAAAGCCGTCCGACGTGGACAAGTACATCCAATTGTACGCTCAAAGCACAAATTGCGCCGTCCTGTACCCGCCAGAGAGTCAGTATGCGAGTGCTCCCCTGCACTTGAATCCAAACGGGACTCGAAGGTCGAAGGCGTGGAACGATCGCGTCTTCCAAACAATTCGTCCGTACATCTCCCACGTTGGCGGCGATTCCAAAAATGATCCCAATCAGGACTTTGACCATTACTCGGTGCCGGATTGGACCGCGTTTGCCTCGGCACTAGGACTACGACCAAAGTCCTAACCCGTCGCTCAAGCCGACATGGCTACGGCGTCGTGTTTCACACGCCGCCTCGGCCATGCGGCTTAGCTTTGCGTTTCCTCACTTTCAACTCGTAATTCTTGGCTCTCGAATATGGTTCCCACCAATTACTTGTAGGTGTAGGCGTTAAATTTTGCAGCAGGGCAATATTTTTTTCGGGAAACGAGAAGTCCTTCCTGAACTCAACAGTTGAAATATTCTGTCAAAGGGTGTAGGTTTCTACTCATAATCATTAAGGGTTCGGATATCCTTTTTATCTCGGAAATTTTGGCGAAGTGCGGAGCTTGGCACGATAGCTTGAATGCGGAGTACTTCCTGGAAGAGAGCCTTGGCCGTATGCGTCCTTTATGATATGTTTCTACCCGTAACCACGGAAGCAAAGCGCAGGTACCGCGTCTCCTGACCCCTGGGTTGCGCAGTTTCTACGCCTTCATCCACACCCACACCAATGCGGATGGAATGAGTTGAAGTGTGGCATTGTCCCAGCCGTGAGGAGAGAGGGCTTCCGCTAAGGTGCAAGCCCCTGCGATGACAAGGACCTTGCCGAAGACAAGAGAGGATGTGGCAATATAGGGGGAGAAGGCAGCCGCCAGATAGAGGGCTAAGGCTGACATGATGAAGACGGCTGTTGAGCCCTCCCAACTCCTCGTCGCGGGGGTCGAGGAGAGCGATATCACCCGGTAAGGATGCTTTCCGATCATCGTCCCGACAGGTTCACCGATCGCGTCTCCCAAGCCCGTGACGAGATACCCCGAAATGGCAATCGCACCGAAAAGAATATTGGTCAGCAGACCACCGACAAGCGTGGCGAAGTACGGTACCAGGATGAAATACGTCCGGTGAGGTTCATCTTTCTCTCTGGCCATGGCCTCATAAAGAATAGTACCGGGACCCTGCCACACTGCGAAGAAGACAACCAACGTGCACATGCCACCGAAAAGACAGAGGGCGGGAGTGCCGAATCTCCACTGGATAAGTGCCGCGGTCGTGAAGATCAGGAAATGGAATACCTTCCGGGTGTATCCTGTGCGGATTCCCTTCTTTTTCATGCGACCGGCAAACCACAGGCAGGCAAACGACCAGGCAAGGCCCAAAGGGGCGCCCATGGCAATCGTTGGCCACGACGGGAAGTTCTCAATGAAAAACACGACTGTCCTGTCCAGAAACCAGTCCATCTCACCTCTCCACGACAACCGTGTGATGTCGTAGTAAGCCCTGTAAAGGATAACATCAAATGCCATAAAAACCAAGGTGGTTTGCTGTGGCCTCTATAGGGTTTGCCTCACGAAACGGGAAGAACCGGCACGGGGTCGTAACCTCTCCCTCGACATTTCCTCTCTGTTGCATTTTTTCGCTCTGCTCTGTATGATTTTATGGAAGGTATTTTGCTCTTGAGGTGATAGTTGTGTTATGTTAAGGTTATATCTTTCCAAACAATTATTAACACCGGGGGAAAGGTTGCGAAATAACTCTCTCAGAATAATAGCCTTGCTTTGCGGCATGATCGCGTTCTTCGCTGCTGGCATGTCCGTTCATGCGGGCGATAGCATTGAGTCGGCCGGGGACGTGTTATTCTTTCTCTTACCTGCAACCGCAGCGGGGCTGACACTTGGCCTTCGAGATGGTAGAGGTGCGGTGCAGTTTGGAGAGTCAGCGGCACTCACGCTGGGTGTCACGTATGGGCTGAAATATGCCGTAGATGAAAAGCGGCCCAACGGCGGCAGCCAATCCTTCCCTTCCACGCACGCTTCAATTTCCTTCTCCTCTGCTGAATTCATTCGAAAACGTTACGGCTGGGAGTATGGCGTGCCCGCTTATCTTGCCGCAACGTTTGTCGCCTACAGTCGGGTCGAGAGCAGAGACCATTACGCCCACGATGTAATTGCTGGAGCCGTAATAGGGATTGTATCGAGCTATGTATTTACCACGCCGTTCTTAGGGTTACAGATACAGCCGGACACAGACGGCAGGTATTGGGGCATAAGGCTGTCGCGCAATTGGTAGAAAAGAAGAGTCGGAATTGATAAAGTATTTTGAGAACTAAAGCCAGGAATGGCGGTGCTTCTTTTATTCAACATTTCAACTGGAAATGAACAGGGTCAAGACCAGCATCAGAGTGTGGATTAGCAGGTGAAAGCGAGGTTCGGAGATAACGTGATGCTGTTTGACGGGTTAAAGCCTGTCTATCACAATTCAAAGCCCTCCTTCTTCCCAATAATTGACCGGCCCTTTTTTAAATCTTCATGACCTCACCAAACTCATCCATGTACTCTTCATTCGTCAAAATCCTGGAGCCGGAATAATCAAAATACCAACTTTTTCTTACCGTACTTTCCGGCTCTTTTCTTTTTCATTTCTAATATTACTTTGACGGGCTTGGGTGATTGATCTCCATCGCAGAGATTTTAATTTTTAAGAAAATAGCCAGATTTTGGGATTTTTCGGGAAATATTTTAAAAGTTTAAAAGTTAGAAACCGACCTAAAGTTTTTCTTCCTGTCCATTCTCTTCCTGATAATTCATTTTCCTACTCTCCCCCCCCCCGAAATCCACTTAACACCTTAACACCGTCGCCATTCTTTATCGAATCCGGAATGATATTGCTGGGATCCTTCCGGTAGAGGGTGTTAAGTGGTGGGATAAACACCGGATAAACACCTAAACACGGTACGAGAATGGTTTCCGATCGTGGCCATGATTCTGGTTCCCTTTTTTCGATCCAGCCTGAGACAATGGGTGTTTATGGGTGTTAAGTAGGTGTTTAAAGGGGTAATTAACACCGTTTAACTGTCGGAAAGGATTAATTTTATTATGGTTTGCTGACTTGAGGGGGACCGTGTTAAGGTGTTAGTTGGGAAATGAGGGTGGAGGGAGAAAGAAATTTAAAGCAGCTAGCGAATTTGACTCTCAGCATGATTTTGTGGCATTATTGGACCTGAAATGGGGGGTCTTGAGCGAGCACATTTTGTTTTGGGGTGGAGCTAGAAGGGGCTATATTACTTCCTGAAGTCGTGTTTTTGGACTTTTTCCCGAGAATGCGGCATTTAAATGCAAATCTTCAATTTAGCCTTAAACATTAAGGCTATTTGCAAAGGCAATTTTCTCCTTGACTACCCATGAAGTTAAGAGTATTTTTTGGACAGTTAAAATACCGTTCTATATCCCAATAAACCCAACAGCCTAACCCCTAACCTTCTGGAGTGTCGTATGAGAAGGAGTTACCGGAAGGTGCCGATATGAAGCCTCCAGGGATTCATTTATCTCTCGGAGGTTTTCCATTTTCGGAAACGTGCAACTTTTGTGCGAGGAAGCCCGCAAAGTCCTTGAATAACAAATTCTCGCGACTGAGGCGCAGACGGGCCTTTGGCCCGCAGCTCAGCCGCGAGCACGTTCGGCGTAAAAGATGAACTAAAAATTTCTGCACAGGTAAAGACTGTATCTTGAGGAGAAATTTTTTTCATAAAGATAAGTCATGGTAAATGACCTAATCAATAATATCCTTCCTTCCGTAGAGCACTTCCGTGCTGGCGGATATTGGATTGCATTTTTTGCCGCTTTGTTAGAGACAACAATTGGTGTTGGGTTACTTTTACCTGGATCGACAATCATCCTTTTCCTTGGTGCCCTTTCTGCTCGTGGCTACCTCGATGTAGGGGATCTAATCTGGTTTGCCGTGCTGGGTGCAATTCTCGGAGACAATATTAATTACTACCTTGGAAACAAATATGGCTCAAAATGGTTAAAGAAGGGTTTTTGGTTCCTCAAAATCCAACAAATTCAAAAAGCCAGACATTTCATGGATACCCATGGCGCAAAAAGCATTTTTCTTGGTCGGTTCATACCAAGTGTAAAAGAAATTGCACCTTTTATTGCCGGAAGCGTAAAAATGAACAAAAGAACATTTATGTTCTGGAACGTTCTCGGTGCAATCGGCTGGGGATTTCAATGGGTTCTTGCCGGCTACATTTTTGCGCAATCCCTTAATATTGCTGAATTGTGGTTGTCGCGGGGAGGTTTGTTTCTTGCGCTGCTCTTAATCCTTAGCGGTATCCTATATTTTTTCAAATGGCTTCTTATCAAGAAAGGAAAGCAATTTTTTGCCATTACCACCTCCCTTTGGAATTCCATCAAACAGGCAATACAAAATAATGAACATGTAGTTCAATGGATGCAAAAACATCCGAATATTGTCTCTTTTTTTCGGGCACGGCTGGATACGACAACATTCTTCGGGCTGCCTCTGTCCATACTTACGCTGGTGTTTGCCTATGTATTGGCTTTGTTCGCTGGAGTCGTAGAAGACCTGATAACATCTGATCCTATCGTTGCTGCAGACATCCGCATCGCAAACCTCCTTATTGCCTTTCGTACTGACGCCCTGACAAACATTTTTAGTTGGATAACCTTGCTTGGTAAAAGTCAGGTTATTTTAGGTTTCATTGCTGTGGCAGCTGCGCTCCTTTGGCTATGGCGCAAAAACTATTACATGCTCCCCCTTATTATTGCCGTGATCGGCAGTGAGGCTTTTACTCATTTGGGGAAGCTAGCTTTTCACCGCCCTCGTCCAGAAATGGCAGTTTATGCTGAACACTCTTTTTCCTTTCCAAGCGGGCATGCCACTATCGCAGTTGCGTTTTATGGGTTCCTATCCTATCTCCTCATTCGCTTTGCTCCAAGCTGGAAAAGGAAGGTGAATTTATTTTTCGCCGCAATTCTAATAATTTTGGCCATTGGCCTCAGCAGGATATGCCTTGGAGTCCATTATTTAAGCGATGTGTGGAGCGGTTATCTGGTCGGGGCAATGTGGCTGATTATTGCTATCGGCTTTTTCGAATGGCTCAAACATAAAAACATGAAGGATAGATCTATATCCCCAATTAAGGCAGCCCGCCTAATTTCATTTGGACTCGTCTTAACCGCCATCCTGTTCTATGTAGGCTTTGCATTAAACTACCATCCTTCACTCGCAGCTGTGCCATTAAATAAAGCAGTTATTGTAGCGAAAGTTTTAGATGTTTTCGCCATTGAACATATGAAATACACCGAGACGATGGTCGGTGAAAAACAGGAGCCTGTGAACTTTATTTTCCTTGCAAAGGATGACCGACATCTAATTGAAACATTACAGCAGGCAGGTTGGATTGTAACCGACAAGGCGGATATCTCGTCATTTATCAAGGCAGTTAAAGCAGTGATATTGAAAACCCCATACTCGTCTGCGCCAATTTCACCTTCTTTCTGGAATGCAAAAATACAGGATTTAAGTTTTGCAAAACCGATCAATCGGAATGTGTTAAGTAACGCACATCACGTTAGAATATGGCGTACAAAATCACTATCGAAAAACGGAAACCATATCTATGTTGGTATGGCGAATGCTAATGACGGTATCAAATGGGGTGTTATTCCAAAACTTTCTCCTAATATAGATGCTGAACGGGAGTTATTGTATCAAGACCTTAATCTGTCTGAAAAAATAAAAAGCTATCAGAAAGAGCAACTTGTTAAACCACAAATCGGGACAAATTTTACGGGAGATCAGTTCTTTACTGATGGGAAGGCTTATATCATTTCAGTACAATAAAGGCAATTGCAACGCGGAACAAGGCGCTGCACATGGACCGCTAGGCCTGCGGCCTATCGGCCAGTGAGCTTGGACGCACGTTATCACAGGTTTTGATTTCTGCCATCTTCCTTCAATTTCTGGAAGCCCAAAAAAGTTTTTGATATCAAAACATATATAGAATCAGGATGCATGACTTCTTTCGGTAATCTTCAATACCTAAAGCATCTCTTGACTCAACAGTAGGTGAAATCTTTATCTCCTCAAGAAGGGGAGGACTTTAGCTTGAAAACCTAAGTCCAAGATTACTTCCGATTTCTCCTAACCGCCCAGCGGATGAGGGGATAAAGGATGGAAACGATAGCTGCACAGAGGAAGACCGCGGAAACCGGATGGGTGAAGAAGGTCGCGTAGTTCCCATTAGAAATGATCAGGGCTCTACGGAAATGGGTTTCGATCAGCGGGCCGAGGATAATGCCCATGATTATCGGGGCCGCCGGCAGTTCAACCTGCTTCATAAGATAGCCGATGACTCCAAAGATGACCGTAATGTAAACTTCAGTGGCGCTGTTGTTGGTGGCATAAGTTCCGGTGATGGCGATGACCAGGATGAAAGCCAGAAGTTTCTCGAAGGGGACTTTCAACAACTGAACCCAGACACCAATCAGGGGAAGATTGATGATCAAGAGCAGAAAATTCCCGACATAGAAGCTGGCGATGAGCCCCCAGACCAGATCCGGGTTTTTTTCAAAAAGGAGCGGGCCGGGTCGCACGCCATAGAGCATCAGGGCTCCCAAAAGTATAGCGGAAACCCCTGTGCTGGGAATTCCCAGGGTCAGCAGGGGAACCATGGCGCCGCCACTGGCGGCATTGTTGGCTGTCTCCGGGCCAGCCACTCCTTCGATAGCCCCCTTCCCGAACTGTTCCGGATGCTTGGAAACTTTCTTTTCCACCAGGTAGGAAACGACTGAAGCCAGGGTGGCCCCCCCTCCGGGCATACAGCCGATTAAAAACCCGATGATCGTACCCCGGGCAATGGCCCCTTTACTGGCCATCCAGTCTTTGAATGAAGGGAGCAGCCCTTTCACCTTTTCTACCACCGGCCTCATCATCTCCATCTCAGCAGTAATCAACACTTCCGCAATGGCGAAGAGACCAATAGCTACCGGCAGGAAGCCGATCCCGTCCATGAGTTCGGGAATCCCAAAAGTAAATCGTTCCGCCCCTGACACAGGGTCAATGCCAACGGTGCCCAGGAAGATTCCAAAGGCAGCCATCAATAACCCTTTGATAACCGATTCGCCCATCAGGCTACCGAGCGTGCAGAGGGCCAGGACGAGTATGGAAAAGTATTCGGTAGGGCCAAAACTTAGCGCCACTTTGACCAGGGGCTTGGCCAGAATCATGAGCATGATCGTGGCAAAAGTTCCAGCGATGAAGGAACCGAAAGCGGCAATGCCCAGCGCGGGCCCGGCCCTTCCCTGGAGGGCCATCTGGTACCCATCCAGCGTAGTCATGATGGCGGGGGCTTCCCCGGGGGTGTTGATCAGAATAGAAGAGGTTGAACCGCCGTACATGGCCCCGTAATAGATTCCGGCCAGCATGATCATGGCGGTGGTGGGGTTCATCCCGAAGGTCATGGGAATGAGGATAGCCACGGCGTTCATAACCCCTAAACCCGGGAGGACACCTACGATGGTGCCGATGAAAACGCCGATCAAACAGTACAAGAAATTAACCGGCGAGAGGGCCACGGTGAATCCGAATAAAAGCTTGTCCAAAACTTCCAAGAAGAATCCCTTTCCTTTAAGGCCCCAGGATCCCTTTGGGCAGAGGGGCCTTGAGCAGGGTATCGAAAAGAATATAGATGGAGACGGGGGTGACAACGGAAAAGACGACGTTGAAAATCCATCCCCGGTTGAAGTAGGCTAACAGAGCAAAGGTGACCACGCCCGTAGACAGAAGATACCCCAAAGGTTCGATGGTAGCCCCGTAAATAGCACTCCAGGCAACAATCCAGATAATCCGGCCTAACATCCGCTTTCTCTGGACTGCTGCGCTGCCGCCTTCCGATGGTCGAGCCCCCTTGATCAAGAGGATTAGGGATAAACCTGCAAGGAGTAAGGCGACAATGGCGGGGAAAAAGAAAGGGCCAGGTCCGGAGGAATCCCCAAAGGTAGGGCTCCTGAGGATTAAAACGAAGATCGCTCCGGTGAAAAGAAGGAACACAAGCCCGGTGTAAAAATCTCTTTTGTTCATATAAACTCTGTTAAAGTTCCACCACAGAGTTCACAGAGAACACAGAGAAAAAAGGAACTTGAAACCCGAAACTCGTAACCTGTTGTTTTTTTATATACTGTGCCCTCTGTGTTCTCTGTGGGTGAGAATTTATTTTTTCGACATGCCCAGCTCATCCATGATCGACTTAATGATATTGTAGTCATTTTCGGCGTCTTTAAAGAAATCTCCTTTGGCGAGCCAGCCATCTTCCAACAGGGTGTCCGCCAGAAATTTCTTCCATTCCGGAGTTTTCCTCATCTTGTCCAGGACCTGGACCCAGTAATCCACCACCTCAGGAGAGGTTCCTCCCTTAGCGACAAATGAGCGCGTCTGAGTGCTGATCACATTATAGCCCTGTTCCAGCATGGTGGGGTGATTGGGAAACATGGGAGACCGTTTCTCGGTGCATACCCCTACGATCTTGACCTGTTTAGCTTCCAGCTGGCCGATGCATTCATTGGGGTTGGCCCAGGCAGCATCGATATGTCCACCCAGAAGATTGGTCACAACTTCTCCTCCGCTATTGAAGGGTACGTAGTTGAACTGCAGCTTGGTGGCCCGGTTCAGTTCGATGTTGCCAAAATGGTCCGGCCCTAAGGTGGCGGTCCCTCCCAGGGAGATGGACTTGGGGCCTTTTTTCTTGATCGCTTCTACCAGGTCTTTGGCACTATTGATGGGGGAATCGGTACGCACAATGATCAGGTTAATGTCACTGACCAGACGAGCGATGTAGGTAAAATCTTTCCGAAAGTCCCACTTGGCCTTCCCATCAATCTGATGGGCGACGGTTCCAATATCGAAGCAAGTGAAGGTATAGCCATCTGCTGGCTTGGAAAGGCAGAAAGCTTTGCCGATGGACCCAGCACCGCCCGGCTTGTTCACGATGTTGATGGGCTGAGGAACCAGCTTATCCTGGTTGATAATCTTCTCGATGTTACGGTACATAATGTCCGTTCCGCCCCCGGGAGCATAGGGAACGATGATGTCAATAGCCCGGGTGGGATATTTCCCCTGAGCTAAAGCAAGCTCCACCGAACCCCCCAAAGCGATAAGCCCTAAACACACCACCAGGATTAACTTTTTCATTTGTACCCTCCTTTTAGAATTAAAATCGCAGAGCGCATAGAACATAGCGCATGGCGTAAATACAAAGAAATTAAATCCGCCTTTCATAACCCTTTGGTGACGGTGCAGCCCTGGCTACACTGAGGCCATTTTCTTAAGCAGTTTGGCGGCCCGATAAGGGTTGAAGATCCCGCAGGAGCATTGGCGCGCCAGTTCTTCGGCGGCGGCCTCTGCAGTCTTTTTGCCTTTCTTGATTTCCTCAACCATGGCTTCTATCAGTTTGGGAGAAATCAAGGCATGGCCGCACATGGTGTGGATCTCCAATACATTCTCCGGGGGGAGCTTTTTGGTGTTGCCATGAACTCCCAGGGAGTGTTCCACGGTATGCAGCTTAATTCCCAGGCTGCCGCAGCAACCTTTTACTTCATCGTACAGCCCGGAAAGAACCGTGGAGAGACCCAGGTCGGCTTCTTTCAATTCTTTGACGAACTTGCCCAGCGTTTCCTTGTCTTTAAAAACGGCGTGGCCGATCATGGATTTCTTCGTTTTCAGGTCTTCCAGACTCAGGTTGAATTTGTTATAGTTGCCATTGCCGAAATTTACTACATTGTAATGGGAAAAAATCTCCCAGAGTGTCTTCAACTTTTCATCGGAACCCGGGACGTTGACTCCCTGGGCCGGCATAATCAGAACAACATAATCTTCCTGCAAACTTTGGTTATCCCCTCTTCGATGTAAAGTGTGGGTCATTTACCTATTCCTCCTTCGCTAAAGGGCGGCCAAAACCGATATTGTTCTTGGTATTGGGACGGGGAGTAAAACCTGCCTTCTGAGCAATGGGCAGAGTCTCTATTTCCCCTTTCTCCCCTACTTTACAGATAAGGTCTAAAGAAAAGACCGTATCCAGCTTGGGAGCCGTGGCTTTGATAACGGAGAGCAAATTTTCCAATTTATCCATCTCTATGCCGCATTCGATAATCGCCGAAAGGGCCTTTTCGTTGAGAATATCCTCCCGGATCTTGCCCGTGGCTTTATCCACCATCAAGAAAGTTACGGGATTTTTCGGTTCGAAGGCGGCTCCGGCCTTGGCCACCGCCTGGGCCATGATGTCCACATCCTTAAAACGGGTTCCGACGCCCGGTCTTCCCAATTCGATAGCTACCCCAGCATGTCCCCTGCGGATCCTCCCGGTAACATCATTGGTCTTCATCTCCTCGGTTCCGCGGCCGGCAATTCCAGTATCTTTGTGCACCGTCAATGGGTCACTGAACACCCCCCGCACCGATCGAGGCCATTTGAGCTCAACCGGGTAGATCGCGTCGGTTGGGCAGATATTGGCCCGATGGCACACGCCACATTCCACGCATTCATCCTGATCAATGATGCTGATGAGGTCTTCTCCCCCCCTTTTTTTCACCGAATGAATGGCCCCAACTGTGCAGTACGGATGACAGGCCTCACATCCGGTACACTTCTCCTTATCAATCTGCATCTGGCACTTCCTCCTTGTTTCTCGTACTTTTTTGATAAACATTATTGTTGAATTGTTTTTCCCTGTCAATTAATAAATTGAAAATACTGTAATTCAGACAGTGGAGAGCAGTTGTTAGGGGGTGGGGGGTCGGATGGAAGCCTTATTCTGATGGGTTTTCGAGAAAAGCTTTTTTACTGTCTGAATTGCAGTTTGGTTTGGTTTTGGTTTTTAACCTATCCTGACTGGAAGACTACTCCTCTTCAGGTATTCTTTTGCTTCCTTAACGGTATGTTTCCGGTAATGGAAAATAGATGCCGCAAGAACGGCATCCGCTTTTCCATACACCAGGGCATCGCGAAGGTGTTCAAGTGTTCCCGCCCCTCCCGAAGCAATGACCGGGATGCTTAAGGAATCGGAAAATACCCGATTCAGCGGAATGTCGTACCCTATATTGGTCCCATCTCGGTCCATACTCGTAAGTAAGATTTCACCCGCTCCGTTCTGTTCTACCTTTTTAGCCCATTGCAGAGCGTTGGCCCCCGTAGGAGTCCGGCCCCCATGAATGTAAACTTCCCAAGAAAGATTTATGCTGATCTCATCCAGCTCATCGCCGTTATCTTTTCTAGCTAATTCATCCGCCTTGGCCCATAAACGATCTTCGGCCTGGACCCTTTTGGCGTCGATGGCCACCACAATACACTGACTTCCGAACTTCTCGGAAGCTTCCCGAACAAGGGTGGGATCCTGCACGGCAGCCGTGTTGATGGAAACCTTGTCCGCCCCTGCCCGCAGCAACTCCCGGATATCTTCCAGACTCCTTATTCCCCCTCCAACGGTCAACGGCATGAAAACCTCTTCGGCGGTCCGGCGGACTACCTCGAGGATAATCTTGCGGCGTTCGGAGGAGGCTGTAATGTCTAAAAAAATAAGTTCGTCCGCACCCTGTTCATCGTAAACCTGGGCGTTGGCCACCGGATCGCCAGCATCCCGCAGGTGGATAAAGTTGGTGCCTTTCACGACCCGGCCATCCTTTACGTCCAGGCAGGGAATAATTCGTTTGGCCAGCACTTCAACCTCCTCCTCCGCCTGCTCGGGCGATGGCCTCAGGAAGTTTTACGGTGCCGGTATAGAGCGCCCTTCCCACGATCACGGCGCCAACCCCTTCCTTCTCTAAGGGCAGCAGGGCTTCAATGTCGGCGATCGTGGCAATACCCCCTGAGGCGATGAGGGGGATTTTCAAGGCCCGGGCTACCTCGCGCGTTGCTTGGAGATTTACACCCTTTTGAGTTCCATCCCGAAGGATATCGGTGTAGATGATCACGGATGCTCCCAGGCCTTCACACCTTCTGGCCAGGTCCACAGCCGCCATATCGGTCTCTTGCACCCATCCGGAAATTACCGCCCGGCCCTCTTTGGCGGCAATGTCCACAGCCACATGCCCCGGCCACTGGAGACAGGCATCACGTAGGAAATGTGGGTTAACAAAGGCGGCTGTGCCCAAAATCACGCGGTAGATTCCGAGAGAGAGATAACTTTTAACGGTGACGAGCTCCCTGATTCCCCCGCCCACTTGTACCGGGACGGAGGATTTCCTCACGATCGCCTCGATCGTTTTCCAGTTTTGAGGAATGCCTTGCCGGGCGCCATCCAGGTCAACCAGGTGGAGGAATTTAGCCCCCTCCCCGATCCACCTATCAGCCATGGCCACAGGATCTTCCCCATACACAGTCTCTCTCCCATAATCACCCTGGAAGAGCCGCACGCATTTTCCCCCCCGAATGTCAATCGCCGGAATGATCAGCATAGCAATAATTCGGACGCAGATTTTCGCAGATCACCGCAGATAAAAATATGAAATACCCGTAAACCGCAAGGGGCTTGGACCGATGGCGATTGGCCAATTTTTCAATCCACTTGTACCTTGCGCTCTTGGGGTTTACGATTATTAATCCTTATAATCTGCGTTCCCTTGCGTCCGCAAAGGAATTTCCTAACTTACAAATACTCTTTCCAACCTTTATCGTTCAGTTCCTGTAAAACTCGCCGGACGTCCTGGGATCTTTCTCTGGGGCAGACGAGAAAAGCGTTTCCAGACTCCACCACGATCATGTCTTTCAGGCCGATGGTAGCGATAAGTTTCTCCTCGGCGCGGACCAGGCAGCCCGAGCTATCGATCACCAGCACTTTTCCCCGGGTAACCTGCTTCCCACCCGGTAAAACATTCCCGGCTTCGTCTTTGGGCCAAATCTGGGTTAAAGCCGCCCAGCTTCCTACGTCATTCCAGAGAAACTTTGCCTGCATTAAGGCCACATTGGGGGCTTTCTCCATGATCCCGTAATCCACCGAAACGGGCTGGATCCGTTCGTAGATATTTTTTAAAACCAGGTTGGCGCGGGGAGTTCCCAAGGAGGCCTTAAACCTCAACATCTCCCTATAAAGGGAAGGAAGAAACCTCTCCAAGGCTTCTAAGAATACTCCCACCTTCCAGACGAACATTCCGCTATTCCAGAGATAGTCTCCTCGATGCAAGTAACGCAGGGCTCTGGCCCGTGAAGGTTTTTCGCGGAAGGCCTTGGCTCGAAAAACCTGCAATCCGGCTGCCTGGCCGAGTATTTCCCCTCTTTGAATGTATCCATACCCTGTTTCCGGTTCCGTGGGTTGTATTCCCAGAGTCACCAAAAAATTCTGTTTGGCGGCAAACTCCGCCGCCCCTTTCAAGGTCTGCAAAAATAACTTCCGATCAGGGATAAAATGGTCGGCCGGTAGGACGGCCATGATGGCTTCCGGGTTCCGTTGTTGAATATACAGAGCTGCCAGGCAAAGACACGGGGCCGTGTTCTTTCCTTGGGGCTCTATTAAAATGTTGCTTGGTGGAATTTGCGGAACCTGCCGGTGCAATTCCTTGGCTTGGAAGCTGGCGGTGACGATAAATATCTTTTCTGCAGGAGCAAAAGGGCGAACTCGTTCCACCGTTTCCCAGATCATCGGCCGGTCGGAAAGGATGGGCAGAATCTGTTTGGGCCTTTTTTCCCGACTCCAAGGCCAGAAACGCGTACCACCCCCCCCGGCCATGATAGCTACATAGACTGGCGCTTTCGTCCCCATTTAAACCATACCTCAAGGTTAGCAGTCGTTGGCGACCATTGTTCAGAAATCCTAAATCCGAATATCGAAATCCTAAACAAATCTAAAATTCAAATGCGCCAAACGAGTTGCGCAGATTGTTTTAGGTTTCGAATTTTGGTCATTAGATATTGTTTAGAATTTAGTGCTTAGAATTTAGGATTTCCCTGATAGTTCGGCGACCCGTTTCTCCACCAGGGACTTGATTTCCGTTAAACGTTCTGCTGACCTGGCCTCAAACCGCAAAACCAGCACAGGTTGCGTGTTCGAAGCCCGGACAAGACCCCAGCCGTCAGGAAAGAGGACGCGGACTCCGTCCACGTCCACAATGGAATATTCTTTGCGGAAAGACTCTCTCACTTTTTCCACCAGTTCGAATTTTTCCTCGTCGGGACAGGGTACACGAATCTCGGGGGTGGAGAAAGTTTTCGGCAAATCACCCAAAAGTTCCGGGAGGGTCTTTTCCGTCCGGGAAAGGATTTCCAGCAAACGGCAAGAGGCATATATGGCGTCATCGTACCCGAAATACCGGTCCGCAAAGAACATGTGCCCGCTCATTTCTCCCCCCAAGAGGGCCTTCTCTTCTTTCATCTTGCTCTTCAGCAGGGAATGCCCGGCCTTCCACATGATCCCGCGCCCTCCATGCCGGGCAATGTCATCGTAAAGATTTTGCGAGCATTTCACCTCGGATATAATGGTCGCCCCCGGATGGTTCCGCAATACTTCCCGGGCAAAAAGAATCAACAGCTGGTCGCCCCAAATGATGTTTCCCGGTGGGTCAACAACCCCGATTCGATCTGCATCCCCGTCATAACCGATCCCTACCTCCGCTCCTATCTCTTGCACCTTGGCAATTAAATCTTTCATGTTTTCGGGGATGGTTGGGTCTGGGTGGTGATTGGGAAACCGCCCGTCTATCTTGGAATAAAGATCTTCCACCCTGCAACCCAGGTCCCGTAAGATTTTGGGGGCTACCGCGCCGGCGGTTCCGTTGCCACTGTCTATTACCAGTTTGATTCTTCGATCGAGATGGATGTTTTGCAGGATATAATTTTGATATGCCGGAATAACCTCTTGGAAAGAGACCGAGCCCTTACCTTCAGCAAATTTTCCGGCCTCGATGATCTTCCGCAAATTCTGGATCTCTTCGCCGAAGAGCGTCTCTTTGCCCACGCAAACCTTGAAACCGTTGAACTCGGGTGGATTATGACTGCCGGTGATCATCACCCCGCCTTCCCGGTCGAGGTGGAAAAGGGAAAAATAAAAAACTGGGGTAGGGCAAACCCCGATATCCACAACCTCCAAACCGCCAGAGACCATTCCTTGAACCAAAGGTTCGCGAAACCTCGGTGAGCTCAACCTTCCATCCCTTCCTACCACGACCCGGTGCTTTCCCTGCCGGGATATATAGGTAGCGAAGGCCTGTCCCAAAAGGCGCACGACCTCGTCGGTCAAGTCCTGATCCACTATCCCCCGGATGTCATATTCCCGAAAAATTCTCGGATTCATGGCACTCCTTTTTATAAAAAATTTATAGGTTACAATAATTTAGCATACCTCTGAGAGGATGGTCAATTGGAAAAATTTCCTTGCCCCCCTTCACTTTTCAATAGGTGGATGAATTTACTTTGTTTAACGGGGCCCGGACGGGAGGGTGATGAAAGAGGGAGCACCGGCGGGAAAAAGATCTGTTGCGAACCCGTGCTTGCCTTCCGCCAAGGAAGGCGGGAAAGGAAGCTTTCCTGGGTCGATGACTATGGAAAAGAATTGGTCACAGAATTTTATTCCATTTCCCGCCGTATCCCATGGAAGGAATGCTGCCTCATTCGGCCAAGCCAGGGGCTATCTCCGCACGGACCGGCGTACCGCCTGGAATAAAAACACAACCTTTTAAAAAATGGTGGTGGGCGAGGCAAAATTTGCGGTTGACAGAAGGATTTTGGCAAAGATATGATGCAACTCTCATTTTTTATAAATATTTGCATCCATGCGGAGGGTTGACCATGCGTAGCGATTTGATGAAGAAGGGGTTAGAGAAAGCGCCTCACCGTTCTCTCTTTAAGGCCATGGGCCTTACTGATGAAGAAATCCGCCGACCGATGGTCGGCATTGCCAATTCAGCCAATGAGATCATTCCCGGCCATATCCACCTGGATAAAATCGTCGAGGCCGTGAAAGCTGGGGTGCGCATGGCTGGGGGGACTCCCATAGAATTCTGCACGATCGGTGTTTGTGACGGGATCGCCATGAACCATGAGGGGATGAAATATTCTCTGGCCAGCCGGGAGCTGATCGCTGACTCGGTTGAAGTTATGGCCACCGCCCATCCTTTCGATGCCTTGGTCCTTGTTCCCAACTGCGACAAGATCGTCCCCGGAATGCTTATGGCTGCCATGCGGTTAAACCTTCCTTCCCTTGTGATCAGCGGCGGGCCTATGCTAGCGGGTAAATTTGAAGAAAAAGCAGTAGATTTGATCGGCGTCTTCGAAGGCGTGGGCCGAGTGGCCCGAGGTGAATGGACAGAAGCCCAATTGAAAGACCTGGAAGAATGCGCATGCCCGGGTTGCGGTTCCTGTGCGGGCATGTTTACGGCCAACTCGATGAACTGTTTGTCTGAAGCTCTGGGTTTGGCTCTTCCGGGGAACGGGACAATTCCCGCAGTGATGGCTGCCCGCATTCGGCTGGCCAAAATGGCCGGAACAAAAATTATGGAGCTCTGGAAAAAGAACATCCGCGCGCAGGACATTGCCACCCTCAATGCTTTCCAGAATGCCATAGCTGTGGACATGGCGCTGGGATGTTCCACCAACACCGTTTTGCACCTCCCGGCTATTGCCCATGAAGCGAAAATTGACTTGAACCTGGACCTCTTCAATACCATCAGCGATAAAACTCCGCACCTCTGCTTTCTCAGCCCTGCCGGCCCTTACCACCTGCAAGACCTTGATGCCGCCGGAGGCGTCCCAGCGGTGATGGTTGAATTGGCCAAGCTGGGGGAGATTGATAAGACGGTAATGACTGCCACCGGCAAAAATTTGGGCCGGAATTTGAAAGGAGTTAAAGTCAAGGATTATGGAGTGATCCGGTCCATCCATGACCCTTACCATAAAGAAGGAGGCCTGGCCATCTTGAGGGGAAATTTGGCTCCCGGCGGGGCAGTGGTGAAACAATCCGCCGTAGCACCCGAGATGATGGTGAATGAAGGCACAGCCATTGTCTTTGAGTCCGAAGAAGAAACCATGGAAGCCATCCTGAAAGGCAAGGTGAAGCCCGGCCATATCGTGGTGGTTCGCTACGAGGGCCCCAAAGGCGGGCCGGGGATGCGGGAAATGCTTTCTCCCACTTCCGCAATTGTCGGTATGGGGCTGGATAAAGATGTAGCCTTGATCACCGACGGAAGGTTCAGTGGGGGCTCCCGGGGTGCAGCCATCGGGCATGTCTCACCTGAAGCTGCCGAAGGAGGGTTGATTGCGTTGGTAAAGAATGGGGACCGGATATCGATCAATATTCCGAAAAAAAAGCTAATTCTCCTGGTTAGTGAGGAGGAAATCAAAAAAAGGAAAAAAAATTGGAAGCCGCCAAAGCCGAAGATAAAATTCGGCTATGCAGCCCGGTATGCCCAGATGGTGACGTCCGCTGGTACTGGTGCGGTTTTTAAAGATATTTTTTAGCCAAAATCGATTGTATAGGAATTTCCTTTTTGGACACGGATGTACACAGATTATCAGGATAAACTAAAAGAAAATAATGATCCGTTGTTATCTGCGCCAATCTGCGTCCTATTAAATTTAAATTTATAACAAAGCATGGGCCAGAATCCAGAATAATCCCGCTTTTTTGGAAAATCTGGCTCCTGTTTTATTAATTCTGCCTTCGCAATTCATTGATAAGCATCTTTTTTTTAAAAACCCTTCATTTTTTTCTTGACAAGGGTTTTTTTATGACATAATCTGTAGAAAAATAGATCTATATCTATTTATAAATTTAAACTTATAACTATTTGGCTACTTCAAATAAGATAAGGATCCTCTGGAGAATACCCATGAGGACTTCAGACATACTAAAAAAATTAAATATTCCAAGGCATAAGCTTTATTACTTAGAGCAGAAAGGGTATATCAAGCCGAAACGGATTCCTATGGGGGAACTTGAAACCAGGGAATACAGCGAAGAAGATTTTAAGAAGCTTGAATTAATTTGGAAATATTTATAGAGCGGTTTCAAACACAAAATCGCCTACCAAAAGGCTTTGGAAGAACTGCAAAGTCCAAAACTTGATCTTGAGAGGGGACCATGAACGTTGCAGGCAGTACTGTGCTCCAGCAGGAGCCTATCAGGACGGTTAGTCATGCAGAGGCCAAGCTCTCTGCAGAAGAGGAGTTCCAACGCAATCCGTGGAAAGATGCCACCGAGGAAGAATGGGAAGACTGGCGGTGGCAACTGAAACATCGTGTCACCAGTGCGGAGCAGCTCAAATTAATCTTAAACCTTAGCCAGGAAGAAATCGCCGCCATCGAAGCTTCGAAAGGAAGGATGCCTACAGCCATCACTCCTTACTTTGCCAAATTGATGGACCGCAATGATTCCAACTGCCCCATTCGCCGGCAGGCCATTCCCACCATGGAAGAATTTCACTTCTCTCCCCATGACCTTTTCGACCCCTGTGCTGAAGATGAAAATTCTCCCGTCCATGGCCTGGTCCACCGCTACCCAGACCGCGTCCTTCTTTTAGTCACGGATAAGTGCGCTGTTTACTGCCGCTATTGCACGCGCCGCCGGCTGGTGGGCTCGAGTGAAAAGTGCATTACCGAAGAGAAATTGGATGAAGCTATGGCCTACATCCAGTCCGCGAAGAAGGTTCGGGATGTTTTGATTTCAGGGGGCGATCCTCTACTTTTTGAGGATGACCATCTGGAGGGGATCATTGCCAAAGTAAGGAAGATTCCCCATGTAGAGATCATCCGCATCGGAACTCGGGTTCCGGTAACTCTTCCCCAACGGATCACCCCTACGCTAACCTCGATGTTGAAAAAATATCACCCGCTCTGGATGAGTATCCACTTCAGCCACCCTAAGGAGATCACCAAAGAAGTGCGCCGGGCCTGCGCCATGCTGGCCGAGGCTGGGATTCCTCTGGGAAGCCAGACCGTTCTCTTGCGGAAGATTAACGACCGCGCTGTGGTGATGAAGCGGCTGATGCATGAGCTATTGAAAATCCGCGTCCGCCCATACTATATCTATCAATGCGACTTGGCCATGGGAACAGAACATTTTCGCACCCCCATTGCCGTAGGGATTAATATCATCGAAAAACTGCGGGGGCATACCACGGGCTATGCCGTTCCCAGCTTTGTCATCGATGCTCCTGGGGGTGGAGGAAAGATTCCCGTAGGACCTACCTATCTGATCTCCCAGGACAAAGGAAAGATGGTTCTGCGGAATTATCAGGGGAAAGTGTTTGAGTATCAGGAACCCCAATACCAGGGTTCCTGATCATCCTGTGAATCTGGAAAAATCGAGCCCTCTTGCTTAAACGGAAAGAGGGCTTTTTTATTTTTTAGGCTTCTTTTTCAGGGCCAACTGGATAACTTCGTCCATACGCTGTACGAAGTGGAGTCCAGGCCAAACCTGTGGCCACCCCCGGCTCGGAAGTTCGTTCCGCAACTTCAGAGAAAAATTTAATTGGGCCCAAATAAGCAGGCACACTTTCGGCATCGATGCCCGTGAGGGTTTCCTGGCCCTCAGCCACGCGTCTAGCCACTCCCCGACAGATATTGGCGATCTCCCGCTCCAAATTGCGCACTCCCGCTTCCCGAGTGTATTCGAGAGCGATGCGGCGAAGGGCTCCCTCCTCAAATTTTAGGTTCTTTTCCGTAAGGCCATGGGCCTCAATCTGCCTGGGAACTAAATAATGTTTGGCAATCCTCAACTTCTCTTCTTCGGTATAGCCCGTAGTCAATCTCCATTTGATGGAGCTGGGTCTTGGAAGAAGGGCTGAATTCGGTTCTCGTTCCGGAAATGGAAAGGAGGCTCTTTTCGAAAAGGACTTGAATATCATCGCCTCTCACGCCGGCGATCTCCATAACAATGACCAGGCTGTCTCCGGTTTCATAAATGTCCATCGGCGGGTGAAAGGACCGCTTGGGCTGGTAACTCAGAGGTTTCACCTCTTTGAAAAATTCTCCCATAAGTCGATGGATTCGGTTCCTCATTTGGTCGAAGTCATCGATCGGCATAGTTTCCTCCCGATTTCCCGTTCTGATTTCTATAAAAACTCTATCAGAAACCCCTCTGGCGTCAATAGCGATTTCATCCTTACCACCTCTCACTTTTTCATCGTCCTTTCCTTGAAGA
>JAURYC010000193.1 GCA_030654105.1 Deltaproteobacteria bacterium | reverse complement strand
GGATGAAAGACTTGATCAGCGGCATTGTCGTCAACTGGGAACTCTTAATCGGTTTTTTGATGGTATTCATTATGCTTGCCGGGGAAAAGGGTATTTGGGGAACTTTGGAGCCCCTTCTCAAAAAGGCTTTTTCCCGGAAGGGCGTTTTGACCCATTGGCAGGATAGTGGAGACAAAAGCAGATGATGGACACACAACTGCTGATTTCCGGCGTGATTTTCGGGTTGAGCATCGGTAGTATCTTTTTCCTTATGGCTATCGGCCTGTCGCTCTGTTTCGGCTTGATGCGCATCATCAGCCTCGACCAATTGCTCTATTATTCCATCGGTGCGTACCTAACCTATTCCATTAGTCTCGTCACCGGCAGCATGTGGCTCGGTGCGTTGGGGGGGTTGGTCGTTGCCGGAATCGTCAGTTTCGCTGTGGAACGGTTCATTTTTTTACGTATATACGAACGCGATATCGCCTTCACCATGATTACATCCTTCGGGATTCTGATCGGCGGTGTGGGCGTCATCAAATACATCTGGGGACTGGTTCCCCGGCCTGTGCCAATTCCGATGGTAACTCAGATCAACATTCTGGGCACTGAAATCCCACTCTACCGGTTGATTGTCATCGTTATCTCCCTGCTCGTTTATGCCAGCATCTGGCTCTTTTTGAACCGAACCATCATCGGCAAGGCGATTAGAGCCGGCATTGAGGACGTGGAACATGTGGAAGGCCTCGGCATTAACGTGTACAAACTCTTCACCATTACCTTCATCATCGCCGGAATGTTGTCCGGGCTGGCCGGGGGACTGCATGCGCCGCTGATCATGGTGGATCCCCATATGGGGCTCCACCTGCTGGCGTTCGTTTTCATGGTCGTCATTATCGGCGGTCTGGGCAGCATTAAAGGAACCCTGGTATCCGCCTTTATCGTCGGGCAGGTCGTCTCCTTAGGATCCCTCATCTACGCCCCGCTGGCGCAAATGGCGCCGTTTGCCATCATGCTGCTGATTCTCCTGATCAATCCGACCGGTCTTTATGGCAGCAAGCTGTTGAAACGTTAGGGGCGAGAAACCAAGCTTCATTGATTGCCTGTCCTCTTCAGGCCTGCCATTTCCTCCAGGACCGCACAGACCGAGGCAGTATCCTGATTGCCCCATCCGTGAGCCGAGGCTGCGGTGTAAATCTGCGCCGCCGCAGAGAGAAGGGGGGTTGGACACTGGAGCCCGTTAGCAAAGTTGGTGATGAGCTTTATGTCCTTCCGGTGTAGATCCACCTTCATCATAGGGTCATCGTATTTTCCGGCCACCATCAGCGGACCCCTCACCTCAAACATGCGGGACGAGCCGGAGCCGTCGATGATAGCCTTGTAAATCATTTGCGGATCCAATCCCGCCTTCATCCCCAGGACAAAGGCCTCTGCCGCAGAAACGTTATGGATCGTGACCAGCAGATTGTTCAAGAATTTCAATTTAGTGCCCATTCCGAACTCGCCGGTATAGTAAACGGCACGGGCAAACCCATCGAAAATGGCCCTGCAACGCTCACAGGTTTCCTGGTTCCCGCTGGCGTAAACTGCCAGATCCTTTCGGAGTGCCTGAGACCTGGTACCACTCAGAGGACAGTCCAACATATTTGCGCCGACGGACTTCAAGGCCTCGTAAGCCTCCTCTTTGGCCTCCAAGGAGAGGGTACTCGTCTCAACCAGAACGAGGCCTCTCTTGGCACCCGTTAAAAGGCCGTCCTCGTCGAACACGACCTTGTGCAGGGCCTCGTTGCTGGGGAGAGAGGTGATGATGACGTCGGCCTTTTGGGCCACCTCTTTACACGAAACCGTGCCTATACCTTTCTTGTCTGTGAGATCCTTGATTCTTTCCGGAATGATATCATAGCCGATGACCTCGAAACCTCCCTTGAGCAAGTTCCCTGCCATGGCTGATCCCATGATGCCTAAGCCGATCATGCCGACCTTTTGCTTCATATCTTTCTCCTTAAGACTCCCAATGCCCGTTTAGGTGTTACGCTTCCAGAGAGGGGACTTTCTGTTTAGCAAGCGTGGTCATGAGCTCTTGGCAGGGAGAGAATTCCAGGGCCAGAAATTCACAAACCTCCTTACATGCGCTGCAAAGCATGCATTTGGAGACGTCCTTTGCGGGTAGGTCATCTCCTTGACTTAAGGCGCCTGCAGGGCAGATGTCCATACAGGCCGTGCATCCCTGTTTGTACCGACATCTCTCAGGAGAGATCACCGGACGGTAGGCGACTCTTTGACGATAATACTCGATGCTGGTTTTACCGCTCCCCACACCGGCTTTATAACTGTAACTTGCTTCTGGGGGGGTAGGTCTGTGGTATTCCTGGATAGTGGACGCATCTCCTATGATTTCGATCCTGCTGGAATCCGTCTCTCCTAATCCCAAATCCCTGGCAATACCCAGATAAGGTATATCATCCGGTTTCAAACCGACGATCTTAGCCTGAACCGTATCCAGGGCCACTGGATCGTCGGAGGCCAGCACCTTATTCACCCATCTGGTCTCCGGAGAGGAAGGACCGTAACCTTCCATAGCAAGAATGGCATCCATGATAACCAGATCGGGGGGTCGAAGTCGGAACATTTCAACGACAATCCAGGCGAAGATTTCCGGCTTGACTGAGAAATAGTGATACCAGGACTTTTGAGCTCCCGCCAAAAGCCCGAAATTGTTCTTGACCGAACCGCTGAGGATGGTCAAGCCGTGCGTCTTCATCTTCGGCAGCGAAATGTAGACATCGGCGTCCAGGACGTCCTTGAGCACAGCCACCTTGCGTTTGAAGGGCCGGTCCAATTTGACGACGGTGAGGCTCTTGCTGAAGTTCCGATAGTAAGACCCCGCTGCTTTCTTGAGATGCGTAACCTCGAACACGTGCTCCGAATTTCCATAGAATTCGGTTCCCACGGAATCTCCGACCACAATTTGGGCAGGTTGGAAGGAGGCCAGTTTTTCCACGACCGCTTCCACCAGCTTGTAGTGGGTGACATAGGCCTGCCGATCCGGATCCCCCGCCTTCAGGGCATTTACCTTGACAGCGACCTTCTTACCGTGAACATCTACCGGAAACGTAGAAAATGCCTGAGCAACGGCCTCCCGGCACGTCTCATACGTGCTGTCGGCAATAAGCACTTTACTCATGATGGTGTTCTCCTCTTGGGGTGATTCGCCAGGGTCTGGTGATGGGCATCCTCCTTTCTCTTTTTGGGGAGCAGGTGATTTTTCGCCCGAGAGAAGGGAAAGTCTAAAAAGGTTTACGGCTAGGAAGCCTTTAAACCAAAAAGGACGACCTGTGACCGAAACGGCAAACCGGTCAAAAATCTCCTCTTCCGAATATCGCTTTTTTAAGATGTCAAAGGTACCGGCAAACTCCACATGGGTATGAATGTCGATGGCGAAGTGTTTTATGGATCCTCCTGATCAACCTTCCTTATCGAAAAAGGTGTGGGATTTCGTATAGCCGACAAAATTGTCCAAATATTCCCCTGCCCTTTCGATATTCCTTTTTTGCTCATCTGCCTCCAGAAATGTTTTCGTTTGAATCGCAGCCACTCTGGCATTCATCGTCATCGCCTCCTGGCAGTCAAAATATACCGACGGGTTTCAAAATGCGATTGGAAAATTCAATATACCATCCTGTCTCCTACTTTAGCAACCTCGGAGACAATGCCGTTTAAATGAAACGTTAACCCGGGGAATGATCAAATCCGCTGCTACGCTGCATCCTTTTCTCATTCATCGAAGAAGGTATGTGAAATCATATATCCAATAAAATGGCTATTAAAAATTTCCAATTCCTGATAGATTCAGAAAAGTTTTCATAAAAAAGCAGGAAGTGTTCATGCGTAAAATCGGACAAATAAAGGGGGAGATAAAAGTCAGTGACGGGTTTTGACATCATTAAGAAGTCTGTTCCGAAGAGGAAATAGTCGCCAAGATCCCCGGATCAGTAGGAAGTAAAAATCGGGAGAGGTGGTTTATGAAAGGGATTTGTGGCAAACTGCTGGAGATTGATCTGACTTCTGGAAAGACGAAGAACACCACGTTTTCCCGTCGCAGGATAGATTGGAAACGAAAATACATGATGGGGACGAGGTCACCTTTACGGTTCTGGTAGCGGGTGGATGAAATCGCTAAGCGCATTACGGAAGGGGGGAATATTCGTGCATTTAACATAGAAATGGAAGATCGTCACTTATATTCTCATGTACCCCTTTCCTTTCGCGTCCCCCTTTCTCCCCTCTTTTCTCCATTTATTTTTTCCTTGACATAAAACCGACCTGTGGTTAACATTTATACCGCTTTAAAGTAAATTCTAATCATCCAATTCTACGGGAGGGCTAAGCGATGAAAAAAGCACTCATTTTATTAATCGTAGCCGGATTCCTCTTCGGAGCAGTGGCCAATGGCTGGTCGCAAGCCAAGGATTTTAAGTGGGCGACATCCGCCGCGGGTTCGTCTGGCCATAGGGCTTTAGTCAACCTGGCCGCGGTGCTGGACAAAGAAATGCCGAACTACAGGATCGCAGCCTTGCCCACACCGGGAGCGATCGTTTCCGTTAAAGGCTACGCGACCGGGCAGTTTGATGGCTATTATGGCGCCGATATTGCCTTCTACGAATTGGCGAATGACATCAACCGATTCAAGGGTTTTAAAGCTCATATAAAAAGGTACCCCGTCCAATCCTTCTGGACTTACTCGGTGGAAGTGGGGGTAGGGATCCTTGCCAAGGACAAAGGAAAATACAAACAATGGCGGGACCTTTCCGGCCAGCCGATTTTTACCGGCCCTCTCCCCTGGGATGTGCGGGCCCATTTGGAAAGGGCTTTTAAAGCGCTGGGGATGAACTTTGTATACCGGGAAATGGACCTATCGTCCGTAGGGTCGCAGTTGGAGGCCGGCAATATCAAGGCCTTCAACGCGTATACGAACGCAGAGGTGACAACAGCTCCCTGGATCATCGAGATATCCGTCGGCACAGACTGGGCCATCCTCAATCCTAGCCAAGAGGAAATTGAGCTGCTGCGGAAGGCTGCGTTTCGGATTGCCGAAGTGAAACCGGATGCCTTCAAAAAGGACATCCACGCCGCAAAAGCTCTCTTATTGCCCTTCTACTATGGATTCCATGTAGGGCTGGAGGTTCCCGAGCAAGACGTCTACAAGATGTTGACCATTATCGAAAAAAATGCGGCTGAGCTGGCCAAAGTAGACTCCGCCTACATGCAAATTAAAACGGATATGCCCGGTTTTCAGCGCCAGGGGGTTGAAGCGGCGCTCAATTTCGTTCCCATCCATCCCGGCCTGGCGAAATACATGCGGGAGCGTGGCGTCTGGGATTCCAAGTGGGACGGTCGCATCGCCAAGCCCAAGTAGCCGAGGCACCTGCGCCCGGGCGCTAAGAGATCCTCCGCTAACGCCTGCGTACAGCTGAGATTTTTTCGGCGATTGGAAGATTCAGGACACGAGATATCGTCGCAAGATCTGACCGCAGAAAAGAAAGGAGTATTCCGATCCAATGAATTCCTTCATCCGGATTTTTTTCTCCCTTCTTGCCCTCTTTTTTTTCGTGTACCTCTTCCGATACTACCTTACCGGCGTCGGGGGGCCAACCTATCTCGCCGTCATCCTGGTTCCGGTCGCGTTCATCCTCTTCACCTTAGATGCCCTGCGCAACAACGAGCTTTATCCCAGGCTTGGGGCTGCCGCTAACTACATCATTGGGGGCGTTTACATTGCCCTGCCCATTGTTACTCTCCTGTACATTGGCGTCGAGTTCGAAGAGATTGGCACAGTGCGGGCAGGTGTATGGAATACCACTGACCTGGTGGTTGGGGGGCTGATGGTTGTCCTGGTGATGGAGTACACGCGCAAGAGACACTTTCCGCTCTTCATCCTCAACGTCTTCCTGAGCTTATATGCGGTATACGGCTGGATCGTGCCCGGCCTGTTTCATCACCCAGGTATGGACTGGGGGCGGATCCTGAGCTCGATGAGCGTAGAGATGGCGACGGGAGTTTTTTCGCGGCTTCCCCAGCTTGCCCTCACTATGATCGGGTCTTTCCTTTTGGTTTTGAGTGTCTTGCGGGCCTTCGGCTGTGTGGCCTCGATCATTAATACCGCTTCGCGGATCGCTAACAAATCGGCCCATGCGCTGCCGCAAGCAGCGGTCCTGGGGTCGATGGCGGTGGGAACCGTGACCGGCAGCGGAGCGGCCAATGCGATAACCATCGGCTCGGCCACCATCCCGGCCATGATCGCCAGCGGGATACCCAAGGTGAACGCCGCCGCCATCGAGACCGCTGCCTCCCTTGGCGGCCAACTCATGCCGCCGGTTATGGGAATTGCCGCATTCCTCATGGCCGAGTTCCTGGGAGTGAGCTATTTCGAAGTCGTGGCGCGGGGGTACGCTCCAGCTTTGATTTACTATGCCGGCGTCAGTGTCGGCGTCTACCTGATCTCCGTTCGTTACCAGACCGGCATGGCGAGAATCCCGCTCGTGCAGACGGGCATCTTGGACAAGATCAACCTCCTCGTCTACGTGGGCGTTATTGCCGGGCTGATATACCTTATGGGGGTCGCCCAAGTGCCGCCGATGCTGGCCGCCTTGAGAGTATTCGTCGTGACCGGTATCGTAGTCTCGGTGATCTTCATCTTCACAACCCTTCGATCCCGCCCTTCCCGGGATCTCCGGTCCCTTGCCGCCCCCTTCCTCCGCTTCATTGACCACTTTACAACTATGACCTTTGACCTGACTCTTTTGCTGGCCAGCCTATCCATCATGACGGGTGTTGTGGTCATCACGGGAATTACGACGAAAGTCGGGTTCCTCCTGATGGAGGCAGCGGGCTTTCATCTCGTGGCGATGATTCTTGTGGCCTTTTTTTTCGGAGCTATCGTGGGCACCGGGTTGCCCCCGGCGCCTACCTACATCCTCACCGCCCTGGTGATCGCCCCCGCCATGATTAAGGTTGGCATCAACCCCTGGGTCATCCACTTCTTCGCTTTCTTCGTGGCCGTCTGGGGAGAACTGACGCCGCCGACCTCCGTTGTGGCCGCGGTGACGTCTAAAATCGCCGACGCCCCTTTCATGGGGACATTGTTCAGGGGAATCCAGCTATGTTGTGTCCTGTTCTTGTTGATGGGTGGGGTTTTTGCCAGGCCCGAGCTGGTGTTAGAGCCGGGGATGGCTCAGCTGGGCGCCATGTTTCTGCTCATGGCCGGCACGGTGGGCATCCAGTTTAGCATCCAGGCGAAATACAGCAACAAGAGGGGACGAGACGTGATCGCCAGGATTGCCCTGGCAGGCTTCTCGCTCATAGTGGTCTTGCACCCCAGCACGCGCCTCGCGACCCTGGCCATAGCGCCGATTGCGGTGTTTGTGGGGTACTGGGTTCTGCAACAAAGGAGGAAAGTGCTCTGATTCGAGTTTTGGGGTACATCGCCATCGCAACGGTTGAAGCCCCCACGCCTAAATACCGGGCAATCTGAGCCGTGGAAATCTCCATCTCCCGATTCATGCAAGACAATCTTTGCTCTTATCTCCGATGCCCCCTTTTCTGGCACACTTTCAGAAAAATAAAGACAATTAGAATTTGTTTTTATGCAACCAGCTGAATTCAGGCCGTCTCTTCCCTGGCTTAACCTCTTCTCCCGACACTCCGAATTTCAGCACACAGGTAAGTTCATAACCTTCCGGAAGGCCGATCATTTTTTCCACCTCTTTTTTCTCGGCATCCCAGTAAGAAATGATATTACTGCCAAGCCCCTCCGCCACTGCCGCCAAGGACATATTTTCCACGGCCAGCCAGCCATTGACGGACTGTCCCGAAGTCGTGCAGATGGCGACGACGCTGGAATTCTGGAACCATTTCTTCTGGTTCAAGGCCCGTTCTTCAACATCCTTTTGCGTCTCGCCCGAACCCGGGGGCAATTTTCGATTCAATTGGTACTTGAGCTCTGCAAGTTGATCGATGATTTTCGGATCGTCGATCATGATGAACTCCCA
The DNA here is from genome assembly GCA_030654105.1 of Deltaproteobacteria bacterium. NCBI lineage: Bacteria > Pseudomonadati > Myxococcota > Myxococcia > Deltaproteobacteria bacterium. Next base: position 143 of record JAURYC010000193.1, on the reverse strand, counting down.
GGGCTGGCGGTTTCCGCCGGAGGGTGCCTTTGTGCCCGCAAGAATGATTCTGCGCAACTGCTCTTCCGTAGCTCCCTTCTTGAAAATACGAATCGTCCTCCTCTTCTCAATCGCTTCGTAAACGTCCATATCGAACCTCCCAA
>JAURYC010000192.1 GCA_030654105.1 Deltaproteobacteria bacterium | reverse complement strand
CTTTACCGGGATGACTCCCTGCGGGATGAAATTTACGACCCTGGCGGGTTCTGTTGGCGGCGGATCCGTTACCCCGGGTTTCGTGGGCCACAGCAAGCACTACATTGGCAGCAAGAAATTTATTATGGCCGAGGGGGGCATCAAACGTTTGGTCTGGATGCCCAAAATGATCAAAGAGGAAATCATGGACCGCTTGAAGAAGCGCTCGGCAGAGATAGGAATCCCCAATTTCCCGGAGATGATCGCCGATGAAACGATCGGGACGACGGAAGATGAAATTCTGCCCTTCCTGACGGAAAAGGGACACCCGGCGCTTTCCATGCCGTCGTTGTTCTAAAACTACAGTGTCAGTGTGAGGGTCAGTGAAAAATATTGGTTTTATTACTCACACTGACACTCACCCTAATCACTTTGTTTAAAAAAAGGAGTGAAAGATGGCTCTGACAGGAATCGAAATTTTCAAAAAGCTTCCCAAGACGAACTGCGGAGAATGCGGCGTCCCTACCTGCTTGGCTTTTGCTATGAAATTGGCCGCTGGGCAAGCGGAGCTGTCCGCGTGCCCCTATGTGTCCGAGGAGGCCAAGGCGGCATTGGAAGAAGCTTCCGCCCCTCCCATTCGTCCTGTGGTCATTGGCACGGGGGATAAAGCCCTGAAGATCGGGGGCGAGACGGTAATGTTCCGCCATGAAAAGCGTTTCGTCAACCCTACGGGAATTGCCGTTCTCGTTACCGACAAGATGAACGAGGCCGAAGTGGATAAACGCTTGAAGAAATTGAATGAACTGAAATTCGAGCGCGTCGGCCTCATCCTTCAGGCGGACCTTGTGGCCGTCAAGGGAGAGTCGGGAGACCCGGCCCAATTTGAAACCTTGGTGAAAAAAGTGAAAGAAAAGCTGGACGGCAAAGGGATGGTGCTGATGAGCGAAGACCCCAAGGTCCTGAGCGCGGGTGCCAAAGCCTGCGCCGACCGCAAGCCTTTGCTGTATGCTGCCACCAAAGCGAATGCCGATGCGATGGCAGGCCTGGCGAAGGAAATTTCCGCTCCCCTGGCGGTGAAAGGTAACAGCCTGGACGAACTGGCGGAGCTGACCACAAAATTGACCGCTGCCGGGTTGAAGGATTTGGTCCTGGATTCCGGAGCGCGCACGCCCAAAAAATTGCTGGAAGACCAGATCATCATGCGGCGGGCAGCTTTGATGAAAAAGTTTCGTCCCTTAGGATTCCCGACGATTACTTTTCCCTGCGAAATGACCACCGATCCAATGAAAGAAACGCTCCTGGCTTCCATGCTGGTGGCCAAGTATGGGGGGATCGTGGTCCTCTCGGACCTCGAAGGACACAGCCTCTTCCCCCTTCTATTAGAACGGATGAATATCTATACCGATCCGCAACGCCCGATGGCCACCACAGAGGGAATCTATGAGATTGGAGGGCCGGGAGAAAATTCTCCGGTTCTGATTACTTCTAACTTCTCCCTCACCTATTTCATCGTGTCGGGCGAGATCGAAGGAAGCCGAATCCCCAGCTGGCTTCTGGTCAAAGATACGGAGGGGCTGTCTGTCATGACCGCCTGGGCAGCCGGTAAATTCGGTGCCGATGTTATCGCTCCCTTTGTAAAAAAATGCGGCATTGCCGATAAGGTGAAGCACCGTAAATTAATCATACCGGGTTACGCCGCGGTCATCAGCGGAGAGCTGGAAGAAGAATTGCCAGACTGGCAGGTCTTGATCGGCCCGAGGGAGGCCGGCCACATTTCAGCTTACATAAGGATGTGGAAACCAGAATAAGAATAGGGTCAGCGTGAGGGTCAGTGTCACTGAAAGATTTGTTAGCTGACACTAACCACTGACACTGACACTGTATTTTCAAAGGAGGGGAAAAATGGTCGTCTGCGTCGGTGAGAATATCAACATTATGTCCAAGACAATCGGCCCAGCCATTAAAGAACGCCGAGCCGATCCGATCCTGGAGATGGCCAGGCACCAGGAAAAGGTGGGCATCGATTACCTGGATTTGAACATAGGCCCTTCCCGCAAGGCCGGCGAAGAAGTGATGGATTGGTTGGTGAAAACGGTCCAGGGGGTAGTGAATAAGCCCCTGTCCTTGGATACCACCAACGCCGCCGCCATGGAAGCGGGCCTGAAGATTCACAAAGGAAAAGCCCTGATCAATTCGGTCTCCCTCCAACCGGAACGGCTGGAAAAAGTTTTACCCATGGCCAAGGCCTACAACGTCTATGTGATTGGCCTCCTGTGGGGGAAAGAAGGGATGCCCCGGGATGCCAACGAGCGAGCGGCTCTTGCCGTTGATTTTATCTATCAAGCCAACAACCTGGGGATTCCCACCGAGGACATTTGGATCGATCCTATCGTCAGCCCGGTAAGTGTAGAGATCAACCAGGTGCTTGCCTGTCTGGAATTTATGTCCATGCTTAAAGACATTGCGCCGGAAGCGAAATCCATCGTTGGGCTTTCCAATATTTCCAACGGCACCCCCATCCATCTGCGACCGGTTCTGAATCGCGCGTATATGATCATGCTGATGAAGTACGGCCTCTATTCGGCGATCGTCGACGCCTACGATGAAGAATTGCTGACCCTTGCCAAAGGGGGGATGTCCGAGATTGTCAGCCTAGTCCACCGGATGATGGATGGAGAGGAACCGGATCTAAAATCCCTAAGCCCCAAAGAAGTCGAGTACGCCAAAACCACGAAGGTCCTCCTGGGGAAAAGCCTGTACTCGCATTCGTGGCTGGAACTTTAAAAACAGTGTCAGTGTCAGTGCTTAGGGTCACTAAAAAATGACACTTATACTCACACTGACACTCACACTGCTCACTGTTTTTTTATGTTACCCAAGCAGGAGAACTACCAATTGGCCCGCCAAATGGCTGTCGAGGGCCTGGGGCAAGCCGACCTCCATGAGCGCGCGGTTAAAAGTGGAGGCCGGTACGAGTCAGGTTCGGGGGGCGAAGCATGGGTTAGACTTGAATATTTGGGACGTGAACTTCTGCTCTCTTTTCCTCCGGGAACGATTGCGGCCACGAATGGGCAAGGACCGATCTCCCTGCGGGAGGAAATTCTTGTCCTCCATTACCTGGAAAAGGCGACGGGAACCGCCCCCACTGGCCGGTGGATTTCCTTTGCCGAAATCCCAGGAGGAGCTTTTTATCACCCGGTTTTTTTACAGCGGTGCCAATTTCCATTGGTCAGGTTCTTCGGTCCAGACCCGGAAGGTTTAAAAACTGTAGCCGAACCAATGCCAGGAGGGTCACTCGATTTTGGAGATGTTGGCGTAAAAATTCAAGCTTTTCCTTTTATACCTCTGGCTCTGATTCTATGGCGGGGGGATGCGGAATTTCCAACTGAAGGAAATCTCCTCTTCGACGATTCTATAACTGAGTATCTCCCGGTGGAGGATATCGTCATCCTGGCGGAAACAGTAGTTTGGAAGCTGATAAAAAACAGGGAAAAGGCGCAAGGCGCAGGGCGTAAGGCGCAGGGTTAAAAGAGAAAATTTTTACCTTGGGCCTTGCACCTTGTACCTTGTACCTTGATTGTATAGAAAATTCCTTTTTGGACACGGATTCACCCTGTTAGATGTTTACTATTTAAGGGGCCGTAAGAAAATAACATGAACAATTTACATCCATCTTTTGTTTGAAAAAAGAT
>JAURYC010000191.1 GCA_030654105.1 Deltaproteobacteria bacterium | reverse complement strand
AAAAGGTTGAAGAGATCATGGTGCTGAAGCTCAATTTACCGGATGCCCTAAATCCCATGACCCAGGAGATGAGCTTGGAATTCCGCCAGGCCATCGAACAAATCGGGGGAGATCCGGAAATTAAAGGGTTGATCCTGACGGGAAGCGGACAAGCTTTCAGCGCCGGCGGGAATCTCAAGGAGATGAAGTACCGGACCGAGGCCCCCCCTTTCCGCCACAAAGAAGAAGTCCGTCAGTTTTATCGAAAATTCTTGAGTATCCGCAACCTCAAAATTCCCACGATTGCCGCCGTCAATGGATATGCCATCGGTGCCGGAGCCTGTCTTCTTCTTGCTTGCGATATTCGGATCGCTTCGGAAAAAGCAAAATTTGGGTTTACCTTTGTAAAGATCGGCATGCACCCAGGAATGGCTGCCACCTACCTGCTTCCCCGCGTTGTGGGGACGGCCAAAGCCTATGAGTTGTTGGCTACCGGCGACATTATCGATGCGGTCGAGGCCTATCGCATCGGTATGGTGAGCAGAGTGGTAAAGGCGGAAGAGTTAATGCCGACCGCCTCAGAACTGGTTAAAAAAATTGCCTCCATGCCCATGGTGGCCGTAAAAACCATGAAGGAATCTATTTACATAAACTTTGAGGAAGCGAACATCGAAGTAGCCCTGGACAGAGAAGCGGCGCACCAAGCCCTTACTTTCACAACCGGAGATATAAAAGAAGGAATCGCCGCTACCATAGAGAAGAGAAAAGCGAAATATTCGGATAATATATGAAACCATCCCGTTTGGTATCCATTTAGCGTTTTGAAAAGACACGCTAAATTTCATTGCCAGTGAAAATTGATGATCTCGTAAAAAGTCCTTTTTATCCCATTTTCGTCATTCCCGCGAAAGCGGGAATCCAGATAATTCAGGCAGTTCTGTCCGCCTGAGGCGGACTGCTTGCGCAGGAGTGATGGCTTTTCTGACTTTTTACGATTTCATCAAAATGGTCAATTGAAAAATGCCAATTTTTCTGTAAAACCCTAATCATTTTGAAATTTGCATTTTAATTTTTGCATTTTGCCTTGAAGTTTAGCCAATTTTTTAAAAAAAAGCTAAACTGTTATTAAGGGGAAAGAATGGAGTTTAAAAATATTCTTTGGGAAAAAAGAGAGGGCGTAGGAATCATCACGATCAACCGTGAAGATGTACGCAACGCCTTGAAAGCCGAGATTCGGGAGGACATCGCCGCCGCGCTGCAATTGGCGGAGAAGGATCAAGAAGTGCGGGTCGTGATCATAACGGGGGTAGGAGAAAAAGTATTCAGCGCTGGGGGCGATATCAAGCAAATGGCCGAGAACACCATGTGGGATATTTTAGAGAGGAGACTTGATATTTTTGCCCAGATTCATCATTTTTCCAAACCGATCATCGCGGCCATCAACGGGTTAGCTCTGGGGGGAGGATGTGAGCTGGCCATGGCCTGTGACTTCCGGGTAGGTAGCGAAAACGCACGGCTGGGGCAGCCCGAAATTAATCTGGGCATCTTTCCGGGCGGCGGAGCCACCCAAAGGTTACAGAGGTTAGTAGGGGTGGGACGAGACAAGGAACTGATCTTTACCGGAGATATTATCGAGGCTCAAGAGGCTGAACGAATCGGCCTCCTGAATAAAGTTTTTCCGGCAAAAGAATTGATGCCCCAGACAATGGCCATCGCCAAAAAGATCTGTAGCAAAGCCCCCTTGGCTTTAAAACTGGCCAAGATGGCGATGAACATGGGGATGGAGACTGGTCTTCAGGTTGGTTTAGGCTACGAAAAACTGGCCAGGACCCTGGTTCATGGAAGTGAGGATCGCTTGGAAGGCATGCGAGCTTTTGTCGAAAAAAGGAAACCGCAATTTAAGGGACGGTAAAAGGAATATCAGATATTTATCTACCGGTGAAAAAAGGTAGCCAGAGGGAAGGAGCCCTGCCATGCCTATTCAAGATTTGATCGGTAAAGAGTTTCCCCCTTTTGACCTGCCCGTTGAACGAGGTAAAATTCGGGAATTCGCCAACGCCATCGGCGACGATAACCCCATTTACTCGGACCCAGCCTACGCGGCCGGAACTGAATTCAAGAGCATCCTCGCCCCACCCACATTTGTGGCTACGAAAGCTTTCTGGCGCAAAGGAGAATCCGTTTTCGAACTCGCTGGCTTCGATCCCCATTTCCGGCTCCACGGCGAAGAAGAATATGAGTACTATAAACCGACTCTGGCAGGGGATGTTCTAACCTGTGAGAGTAAGATTACTGAAGCCTATGAAAAACCGGGCAGACGAGGGGGCAAGATGACCTTTATCGTTTTAGAATTTAGCTTCTACAATCAAAAAGGAGAGAAAGTTTTGGTTTCCCGGACCACCACGATCCAAACGGAAGGGGCAGTCAAGCAATAGGAAGTGCCCAGATGGAAAAGAAGGTCCTTTATCTCGAAGATATCCGCGCAGGGGACGAAGCCCCCCCGGTGGTTGTGGCCAACATTACCCGAACGCACATTGTAAAGTATGCCGGTGCCTCAGGCGACTTTAACCCCATTCACCATGACGAGTTATATGCGATCCGGGGGGGCAATGACCGGGTCTTTGCCATGGGGATGATGACGGCAGGCTTCCTCAGCCACATGATTACGGATTGGGTAGGAGACGGAAAACTGCGCAAATATAGGGTCCGTTTCGCGCGGCAAGTATGGCCTGGCGATACCATTACCTGTAAAGGGAAAATTACCAGGAAATACACGGAAGGAGGAAAGAATTCTATGGAAGCGGAAGTCTTCGCTGAGAACCAGCGCGGGGAGAAGGTGATTACGGGTTCGATTGTCGCTGAGGTTCTGAACAAGCCTGCTGCTTGAAGAAAGTGAGGAGAGGGATGAAGGTCCGCCGTTTTGACCATATAACCGTTGCCGTCAATGACTTGGATGCGGCTATAGAAACTTTTACCCGTTGTTTCAACCTGCAGGCCAAAGACCGCCGGCGCGTCGAGCACCTGGGCATGGAAAATGTATTCCTACCTTTTGGCGATGGGGCCATCGAATTAGCGGCTCCCTTAAAAGATGCCGATGCCGCAGATCATGTTCAGCGGTTTTTGGAACGGCGGGGAGAAGGCATGATGAATCTTTGCCTGACCGTAGAAGATGTCGATGCAGCCATCACCCACCTGAAGAAATGCGGAGTGCGGGTCATTGAACATAAGGACGCCGATGGCGATAATATCGCCATGATCCATCCGAAAGATATGCACGGGGCCATGATCGAGATCCGGCGGGGGAAACGGCTGATCCGGGATGCATGAGGAAGGCAGGAACAACCTCATTTCTTTTTCCTGACCCAAGAAATGATACATCACCCGACCCCGGAAAAACCTAAATTGGTTATGAAAAGGAAAAACATTCCTTTCATCATCCTTTTCTTCTTCTCTTTAACTGTCTATAAAGGTTGCCTACCCTATGGCCGGGAAGGCACCTTGTTAGGGATCGATATTCTGAAGGAGGGGGAGAGAGAAGAGGTTCTCCAGGTAAAGGTAAAAGAAGGTTCAACCCTGAGCCTTGCCTTTATTCATTCCCTGTACCATACTCCCCAGATAGAAATTTATACGGTTATGGCTGAAGGTTTAATTCTCCGAGAGATCCATTTTGGCAATCTCGAAGCGGTCAATTACTACGACCCGAATCCGCGGGGCGATTTACGTCC
>JAURYC010000190.1 GCA_030654105.1 Deltaproteobacteria bacterium | reverse complement strand
ATAGGAAATTCCTTTTTGGACACGGATTCACCCTGTTAGATGTTTACTATCTAACAGGGTAAACACAGATTATCAGGATAAACTAAAAAGAAAATAATTATCTGCGGTTATCCGCGTCCTATTAAATTTACCCTTGAAAGCAAGGAATTATTGCAAGACTTTCTATAACACCAAATTGCGGAAGGCCTGATAAAAACCGGAGAAAGGATTATGCTACGCTGCAATCCGCAATCCGCAATCCGCAATCTTCAATCTGAACTCCCCTTTTCTTTGTTCCTGGGAATTTTTCTCACCTCCGCTGCTACCCTGACGCTGCAGATCTCCTTGATCCGCCTCCTCTCCGTGGCCCAATGGTATCATTTTGCTTTCATGGTTGTGAGCATGGCTCTTTTGGGATATGGAGCCAGCGGGTCTTTTCTTTCCTCCTTTCCTTGGCTCCTTAACCGCGAGGCCCCCCAGACCTTGGTCCTGGTTTCCTGGTTTTTTTCCTTCAGCGCGCTGTTCGCTTATGTTATCAGCAATTTTATCCCCTTTGATATCGCCCGCATCTCCTGGGATCGCTGGCAAATTTTTTATGTTTTTTTGTATTATCTAATTTTTTCCATTCCCTTTTTTTTCTCGGGATTGGCCATCTCATCGGCTCTGGCCCGGTGGAGCAGTCTTGCGGGAAAGTTCTATTTTTTCGACCTGACCGGTGCTGCCCTGGGGTGTCTTCTTGTCCTCGGCCTCTTCGGGATCTTTGGCGGGCCTGGCACCCTTTTATTCTCTTGCCTCCTGGGCGGTCTGGCTTCCCTGGCCTTTGGATGGAAGAGGAAAACGAATCCATTTTTTCCCCTGTTCCAATGGGCCTGGATTGGCCTCCTCTTATTCTTCCTGTTGGGGGAACCTCCTTTCCTGAACTTGCGTCTCTCTCCCTACAAAGGATTGAGCACCGCCCTTCTCTTTCCCGGCGCGCAATTGTTGGAAACCCGGTGGAATGCTTTCTCCAGAATCGATGTACTGCAAAGCCCGGCTGCCCGCACAGCTCCGGGGTTAAGCCTTGAGTACCGGGAAGCCCTCCCGCCGCAATTAGGCCTTACGGTAGACGCCGATCGTTTGAATCCCATAACCCAGCTCCGCCGGCATGGCGGCGAGAAACCTGAACTTAAGTTTATCGATTTTCTTCCTTCTTCTTTTCCCTATCAGATCATCCAACCCAACCGGGTTTTGATTTTTGAGCCGCTGGGAGGACTGGAGGTGCTCAACGCTCTGCACCACCACACCGAAGAAATCGTGGCCGTGGAGGTCAACCCAACGGTGGTAGAGTTGCTTCAAGGAGACTATCGGGAATATTCCGGGGGAATTTACCTCGCCAAGGAAATCAAGGTGGTCATTGATGATGGCCGAAGTTTTGTGCGCAGAAACCTCCTCCCTTTCGATCTCATCGTCCTTCCTTTAACCGAAAGTTTGGGGGCTTCTTCCACGGGATTGGCCAGTTTGCACGAAGACTACCGGTTGACCACGGAAGCTTTTTTGGATTATTTACAAGCCCTCAAGCCCGGGGGGTTCATTGCCGTAAGTCTCTACCTCCTTCCTCCCCCGCGGGGGGAACTCCGTCTGGTTGCAGTCGTCAAAGAGGCCCTGGAGCGGATGGGCAAGACCCCCGGTAATCATCTTTTGGCTTTCCGTTCCTGGGGAACTTTGACCCTCCTGATAAAAAAAGATGCTGTGGTTTTTCAAGAGAGCCAAGCTCTTCGAGCCTTCTGCCGGAAATTGCGTTTTGATTTAGTCTATTATCCCGGAATGCAGCCGGAAGAAGCGAATGTTTATAACCGGTTTGCTACACCCCTTTACTTTCAGGGCGTACAAAGAGTGCTCCAGGAGGGAAAAAGTTTTTACGAGGAATATCCTTTCGATCTTAGCCCGGCCACGGATGATCGCCCGTTCTTCCATCATTATTTCCGCTGGGGGCATTTAGCCGCAATCTACCGTCTGGCTGGAGAGAAGTGGCCAATGCTTATCGAAGGTGGATACTTGGTTCCGGTTGTCTTTTTCCTGGCTCTTTTCCTCAGTTTTCTTTTCATTGTCCTTCCCGTGATGTTCGGCCGGTGGAGAGAACAAAATCAAACCATCGAGAGAGGGCAACCATTTTCCTGGTTGACCTACTTCGCCTCCCTGGGTCTTGGCTTCATGTTTGTGGAAATCTCCCTGATTCAAAAATTCATCCTCTTCCTGGGCCACCCCGTATATGCAGTCTCCTTGGTTATCTTTTCCTTGCTCATTTTCGCCGGGTTCGGGAGCCGTCTTTCCCTGAGAATTGATCCGCGCGCGTCTCGAGGTCTGAAGCTTATTCTTCCCCTCATCATAAGCTTTTTATTCCTTTACGCCCTGCTGTTGCCGCAGATCCTGTCTTTTTTTCAGGGGCAACCCCTTCTTTTGCGCCAGGTACTTACGATCCTTATGATAGGCCCGCTCGGATTACTGATGGGTATACCGTTTCCCTTGGGGATTCGGCTGATTGGCGAGCGATGGCCCTTGGGGGTCCCTTGGGCCTGGTGTGCGAACGGGTGCGCCTCCGTATTGGGTTCCATTCTCCCCGTGATCCTAGCCCTGGCCTGGGGATTTCAGGCGGTTTTTTTCCTGTC
>JAURYC010000189.1 GCA_030654105.1 Deltaproteobacteria bacterium | reverse complement strand
GAATACCTCCAGGGGAAGGACCAAAGTTCTTCCCCTCTTTTTTTCCGATCTTTTTAAGCTTTTTTCTCGTCCTGATTCCCGGCTTCTTTTTTCCCGCTCAGCAAGCCGTTGCTCAGAGAGCCGAGAAAGAAGGGCTTTCGCGATTCGACCGTTTGGCCCAAGAAGCCACCCTGCTAAATCAGCGCGGCCAACCAGAAAAGGTGATTACTCTTCTCGAACCTTACCAAGGGGATGCCAAGAACGACAGTGCCCTGTTTTTCAACGAACTAGGCATTGCTTATCGCCAACGGGGAAGAATCTCCGAAGCTATCCAGGCCTACCGATCTGCTCTCTCTCGTGATCCGGAAAACCCTGTCATCATGAAAAACCTGGGGGATGCGTTCTACCTCAACCAGGAATACTCTCAAGCCGTTGAACTGTACCAAAAGACCTTGCAGGCCAATCCCCGCTTCCAGCAAGCCCATTCCAGCTTAGGTTTGGCTTATTACCAATTGCAAAGATACCAGGAATCCTTGGAAGAGTTTGAGATCGTCCTCCAATTAAACCCCCAGGACGAGCAGGCCAAAAAATTCCGAGAGGCCATCCTAAAAAAAATAAAAGGTCAAAAGTAAGCGGTGAATGACGAATTAGATTGAACCGTAAGATCATTCACATTGACATGGATGCTTTCTATGCTGCGGTGGAGCAACGGGACAACCCTTCTCTTCGGGGGTTGCCTGTGATCGTAGCAGGGGAAGCTGAAAAGAGAGGGGTTGTCTCAGCTGCATCTTATGAAGCCCGCGTTTTTGGTGTACGCTCGGCAATGCCCACTTCTCAGGCCAAAAGGCTCTGTCCCCAGGGAATCTTTTTACCCGTCAGAATGGATCGCTATCAGGAAGTCTCTGAGCAGATCTTGGCCATTCTAACAGAATTTACTCCCCTGGTCGAACCCCTCTCGTTGGATGAATCCTATTTAGACGTCACGGGGAGCGAAAAACTTTTCGGACCCCCATTAAAGATTGCGCAAGAAATTAAACGCCGGATTTACGAAACAACCGGTCTTACGGCCTCGGCTGGAATTGCCCCGAATAAATTTCTGGCCAAAATCGCTTCCGATTTTAAAAAACCCGACGGCTTGGTGGCAATCAAGCCCGGGGAAGTGGAAGAATTTCTTCGAGAACTGCCTATAGCAAAACTGGGGGGTGTCGGCAAGTCTACCGCAGAAGTTTTACAAGGCTTGGGGATATTCAAGGTCGGGCAATTGGCTAACCACCCTCCCGCGCTCATCGAAAAAAAATTAGGGAAATTTGGCCTGGAGCTTGTCACCCTGTCCAGGGGGCAAGATGATCGACCCGTAACCCCCCATGCGGAACCCAAGTCCATCAGTCAGGAAGAAACTTTTACCCCGGACCTTCACCATTGGCCAGTGATGAAAAAAGTCCTCTTAGAACAATCGGAACGAGTCGGATGGGAGCTTCGTAAACAAAAATTAAAAGGTTACACTGTCCAATTGAAGGTTCGTTATCCTGACTTCAGTTTAGTGACCCGGAGTGCGACTCTTCCATCTCCCACGGATCAAGGAATGGCCATATACCAGACCGCGATCAAACTCCTGGATAAGACCGAAGCTCTAAAAAAAAGGGCCAGGCTTCTCGGCGTGGGGGTATCCAATCTGCGCCGACGCGACACCCCTGAGCAACTTTCCCTCTTTCATTCCCATCAAAAAAAGGGCGAACGCTCCACCGCAGCTGTGGACCAAATCTGGGAAAAATTCGGGCCCCAGGCTATCCAAAGGGCATCTTTGATCGAGAAAAAAGACGATGAGGAAATGAGGGGATGAGGGAAGAAAAAATTTCTCCTCATCTGTTTTTCTCCGTTTCTTCTGGAGAGAGCTCGGCGGCGAACCGTTCCTGCAAAAATTGGTAAATTTTCTCTCCGATTTGGAGTCCCAGGTCGATGAACTCGGGTCCATAGGTCTTTCCCGCCTGGGAACGGAAAGTGTCTTTAATGCGGGCAACTCCCCTCATTCCTCTGGGAAACCGTCTGATGAAGCGTACCATGGGAGCTTGCGTAAAACGAAGCATTTGCCAGAGAGTAAGAGTAAAATTGTCCGGGCCCCAGCGGAACTTATCGGCATCGTACAGGACGTCACTGATCATCTGCCCGATTGTGGAGTCGATCTCCTTGGGTTCGACAAAGGCTTCATGGTTGGCGATCGCTTCCATGATATACTTTCCCTTCTCGAAGGAGATGGAGGGAAATTCCGCAAGGATTTTCCTGGCCGCTGAAGCGCTGGCTTGGGCGTGCTCTTTTTCGCCCCGCCGGAGGTCATGAAGGAGGCCGGCCATCTGGGCCAAGATACCTGCTTCGTGTTTGATTCCCTTCCCCAGGGAAAGTCTTTCTCCCTCCATGTAAGTCAAAGCTCCGGCTTCCACGGCTACTTTCTCGGCATGGCCCATTCCATGCCCAAGGTTGTCTCTTAGTTCATGGAGGACAAGTTCTCGGCATCTTTTGACTTGTTGGTTTTGATCAAAAGCGGAGCGAGAGAGAGAAAGCCATCTCTCGCCATCGGTATAAAAACGAGGGGGAGGGAAGGATGCAGCAATATTCCGGCAGGCGGCAATCATCTCTTCGTAAATATCCTGCATCCCTTCTCCTAAATTCAGGAGCCTTTTCCGATTTTGATCTCCACGGTAACGTGGGAAGGTTGGTTGGGGGCCAGGCGAATTTGGGGAAAATTGACATCCACTCCTACGGAGATTTTCGTATTTTCTGTTATACTGGACAAGTCTATGGGCTCGGTCAAGACTTCTCGAACTTTGGTCAAGCGGCTCTCAGGCCCTTGGAGGACAACAAAACGAGGCTCTACCCAGACGGTCTCTAAGCGCAGGGGTTGCGGAAGCTTGCCGATGAACTGAGCCTTGACCTGAACCGAACGAGTCTTCACGTCTTCTAACCTGATGCGCATCGAAGATGGGTTGATCTTGGTGACCTCTGTTCCCACTGGAATGCGGATATTGTCCGTTGTGATGCGGGCATAATTCAAGCCGCGCAGGCCTTGGGATAAGTCTATATGGGCCCTTACCTGATCCTGGCTAACGCCCGAAATCACCCCGCGCGGCCCGCGGATGCCGACTTCAACCTTGTTGACCAATTCCCCGGCAATTTCCATATTCGTCGGTATATTGCGGTATTCTAAGGGAACGGTTAACCACATTTCCGTCCGTTGTTGTCCGGCGATAAAACCCCAAAGCACAAGCACCAGAGCAAAGGCAATGCCCTTGGGTACCAGGTTGGCAGTTAAAGCGGATGGCCAACGATTTTTTTTCCTTTCTACCTTGAAAAGCATCGACCCCAAACGTTCCTGGAGATCACCAGGGTTACCCATGCGGGTAATTTCTCCCTCGACCGCCAATAAAACTTCTCCTCTTTCTTCCGAGACGATTAGAGAGATGGCATCACACTTTTCGGTGATACCGATTCCTGCCCGGTGCCGGCTTCCATAATTCCGCGGCAGGGCTGGGTTGTCCGAAAGAGGAAGATAACACCCCACCGATACGATTCTTCCTCCATGGATGATTACCGCCCCGTCATGGGCTGGTGAGGAAGGTATAAAAATACTGGAAAGAACCTCGAAGCTTATCCGGCCGTCAAGGGGAATTCCTCCCTTCAGATGATCTTCCAGAATGTCCCGCCGCTGAAAGACGATAAGAGCTCCGATTCGATTCTTGGCCAATTCAAAAGCGGTTCGCACTACTTCTTCCAGGGCCAATCGATCCAGGGTTTCGGGCTGCCCCAAGAAAAAATTCAGCGGGCTCATCCGTTCCAGGACTTGACGAATCTCCGATTGGAAGACCACCACCATGATAACCAGGATGACGGCCCAGAGGTATTGCAAGATCCAAGTAGTTATAAAGAGGCCGGACCACCGGGCCAGAAGATAAAGAAGGCCCAGGGCAGCGAGGGCAATCAGGATGCGCAAGGCTCTAGTTCCCTGCAACCAAACATACAGCCGGTAGAGGATAAAGGTAATTAACAGGATGTCCATTAAATCCTGCCAGCGCATACTGGCAAGGATTTCTTTCAGATAAGCAAGCACCGTTCCCCCCTGAAGACTCTCTGCTTGCTATGATAATATAAAAGGAGAGAGGAATCTACTGTTTAATCTTCCTCTTTCAGGAACAAGGACAAGGTTCAGCAGGAAGAAGAAAAGCCAAACCGGGGTTAGCCTGAGGGGCGCGGTTCAACCTAGGCGGATGACCTTGGCCACGACATCTTCGGGATCTCGCCCCAGAACTCGGATCATGGGTTCTTTCCCCATACCCCCCCGGTCAAAGATGATGTCGGGGATGGATTTGGATTTTTGCAAAACCCTTTGGACCCCCCAAGAAAGAGAAGAGCCTTCCCTTCGCTTCACCCCTGCCGGTTCATCTTGGCGGTCGAAATGGCCGATCGCCAAGCCAGTCTTCTTCGCCCGTCTTAAAATTTCTTCCGCGAATCGTACGTTCATGGCAGAGCGCATCTCCGCATCATAGGTCATGGCGGTAAGGATAATTTTGGCGATATGCTGAGAAGCACCGAATTCTGGGTCGGCTACCTTGCCGACCTCATTTCCCCAGTGAACGAACCTGCCAGGAAAGGCGGCGACGTCTTCTGGGCTTCGGGAATAGGGAAGGGCAAATCCCAAGTTTGACTGTACCTCTGGGAAAAGGTACCCCACCTTCCTCTCCCGCAGGGTTTGGAAAGCCTGCTTAAGTTTCTGGATAATTTGATACCGCTCGATTTCCCGGGTCGCCCAAGCAAAAGGATTGACGGGACCCTGCCCGTGCCCTAAAGGCAAAGAAAATTGGATGGCCGCAGTGACGAAGGCTTTGGCCTTTTCCACTGCTTCCAAGACCGGGCTTCCTTTGGCCAATTCCACAGCGATGGCGGCGGAAATTGTGCATCCCGTCCCGTGGGTATGAGGCGTGATTAGGCGGTTGCCCTTGAGATCAAAAAATTTTCGGCCATCAAAAAAAACATCCACCGGATCTCCGGAAAGATGCCCGCCCTTGATGAGCACATTCTTCGCCCCCATCCTGTGGATCAGGATGGCCGCTTCTTGCATTCCTTTCCACCCTTTAATTTTTTTTCCGATGAGGGCTTCACTTTCTGGAAGGTTGGGAACAATCACCTGCGCCAGGGGAAGGAGTTCTTGGCGGAGAACCTGTTCCGCTTCTGGAGAAAGAAGCCGGGTGCCACTTTTAGCAACCATCACCGGATCTACAACCACTGGGGCAAGACGATATTGGCGAATTATCTGACTGACGGCCCGGATAATTTTTGAGTTCCCCAGCATTCCCGTCTTCATTGCATCCACGCCAATGTCCGTAATCACCGCCTCCATTTGCTGCCTAACGAAATCCGCCGGCACTTCATGGATGCCCATCACTCCCTGGGTATTCTGGGCCGTCACGGCCGTTACAGCGCTCATCCCAAATCCCCCCAGAACGGCGATGGTCTTCAAGTCTGCTTGAATTCCAGCGCCACCACCAGAATCTGACCCGGCTACCGTTAAAATTCTCGGTATCATTCCTTCCTTCCTCCGATCGAATCGCTGCGGATCCCTCCTCGTCCATCCTCATCCTATACAGGTGGATAGGCGGATGGGGCGATTCAATTTTTTAATTATTTTAGCGCAATATCTAAGGTTGTCAATAAAAGCCAAAGTTTGCCCAAAAAAGCAGCTTAAAAGAAAATTGACATCAGGCCTACATGATAGTATCATAAAATAATTATCCCTGAAGGGTTGCTCTAAGAAAGAGGAATTGGCTATGTCCTTCATGAGAAGGGCTTTTTTTTATCTACTCATTTCCTTTCTGGCGCCCGCCTGCGCTACGATAAAACCCATTCCATCCTCAACCAAAGATTTTTTGCCACCGGGGCCTGCCGCCAAATCTTATTATCACTTTTTGCTTGCCCAACTCTATCAAAGAACTGGCGACATCGATCAGGCTGCCAACCAGTACCTTAAAGCCCTGGAACACGATCAAAGTTCTGCTTACCTCCATATTCATCTGGCAGCCCTATATCTCAAGAAAGGCCTTCCGGAAAAGGCTTTGCACGAAGGGGAAAAAGCCATCCAGGTCAACCCAAACAGCGTCCCCGCCCATCTGCTCCTGGGGGGTTTATACCTCTCTCTCCAGCAGCACGAAAAGGCGATCCAAGCCTACCAGAAAGCAATCCAGCTCGAACCCCAAAGCCAGGAAGCCTACCTCTTTATGGGAACCCTTTACGCCGAGCAGAAAGATTACGATAAAGCCGAAACCAACTTCCAAGCCCTTTTAGCCATTGATCCCCATTCCTTAATGGGCCATTACTACCTGGCTCGAGTCTATGCCGAGATGAAACGTTTCGAGGAGGCCAAGAAACACTACCAGGCTTCTCTGGAGATCAAACCCCATTTCGAACCTGCTCTTATGGATTTGGCCTTGATCCATGAAATTCAGCAAGCAAACGAAAAGGCCATCAAGATTTACCAAGAGATCTTAACCCTAAATCCTTCGAATTCGGAAGCCCATGAGCGGCTGGGTCAGGTCTTCATCCGTCAAAACAAGCTTAACGAAGCGCTGACCGAGTTTCATGCCGCAGAAAAATTAGCCATCAACAATACAGAGGTGCGGACGAAGATCGGACTTATCTACTTTGAACAAGGGCGCCTGGACGAAGCCATTGAACAGTTCTCCTTTGTCCTCTCCTCCCAACCGGATAATGATCGGGTACGATATTACTTGGGAACGGCTTATGAGGAGAAAAAAGAATTGGACCGCGCCGCGGAAGAGTTTAAACGAATCCCACCATCCTCTTCCCTTTACGTCGATTCCCAGATTCATCTGGCTTATGTCTACGATAAACAGAACAAAGCCGAGGCGGCTATCTCTGCTCTGCAGGCAGCCATCCGGGCCAAATCGGACAACCCCGAACTTTACCGCTTTTTAGCCTCTTTCTACGAGAAAACCAACCAGTTTGAGGAGGGAATCCGCCTGCTCAAAAAAGCATTGGAGTTGGCTCCCCAAGACGAAAAAACTCTTTTTAACCTCGGGGTCTTCTACGACAAATCCGGAAACTGGCAGGAAGGGATTACCCAGATGCGTAAAGTTCTGGAAGTGAATCCCAATCATGCCCAGGCTCTCAATTATATCGGCTATACCTTTGCCGAAAAAGGAATTAACTTGGATGAAGCGGAGGGCCTCATCCAGCGGGCCTTAGAGTTAAAGCCCAACGATGGTTACATCACCGACAGTCTGGGTTGGGTTTACTTCAAAAAGGGAGCAATGGAAAAAGCTGTGGTGGAATTGGAAAAAGCTCACCGCTTGGCTCCGGATGATCCGATTATTGCCGAGCATCTGGGAGATGCTTATGCCCACAGCAAGCTGTTCGATAAAGCCATCGAGATGTATGAACGGGCCAATAAATTGGACCCCAAAAAATCTGAGTTGAAAGAAAAGATAAAAAAATTGCAAAAAGAAAAGAAACGCGAATGAGGATTTGGCTTCTTAGCCTCCTATTTTTTTTGGTTATCAGTGGTTGCGCCACTCTTCCCCTCCTTCCCCCCGAAACGCCCTCACCCGAATTTCTTCTGCATCAAATCAGGACCCGCCTCCAAACCTTGGAAGGCTTGAAAGGCCTGGCCCAGGTGAAAGTTTCTGCGGCGGAAAAAAGCTTTCATGCGCAGGAAGTCCTTTTTGTTCGTCGACCGGGATGGCTGCGAGCAGAAAGTTTGGGCCCTCTGGGCACACCCCAATTCTATTTGGTCACGGATGGCCGCGAGTTGAGTCTATATAATCCTGGAGAGAATAGGTACTATTGGGGCTGGGCCACGGCCAAGCATCTTTCCTTGGCCCTCCCGTTAGCCCTGGAGCCGGAAGAAGTCGTCTCCCTTCTTTTAGGTGCCCCCCTTTTGATCGATTACGACTTAGCCTCCACTCGCCGAGATGGGGAGGAAGGTCTTTGGACCGTAGAACTTGCTTCTACCTCGCGCAGAGAGCGCCAGATTCTTTGGGTAAATCCTTTTTCCTGGCATATTCTTCGGGCCGAATTTTACCGGCCTGCCTTATCCCAACGCCTAATTTTTGAAGACTTTCGCCGCATCCAAGGTTTCCTCTTCCCCCAAAAAATCCAGTTTACGTCCTTCGAACCGGTGGCCCGGCTCACGGTGGAATACCTCGAGATGGAATTAAACCCCCGCTGGACGGCACAAGATTTTCAGCTTCCGGTGCCCCGGGGAACTACGGTCATCCCTTTGCAATAAACCAGGCGGTGGGCAACGTTGTGAGGCATCGCTTCGTTAGCAGGGGCCCCCAAAATATTTTTCTGAGAACATTGTTCCTTCTCTTGGGGCTGAAAGCGAAAGACGGGTTGTTGGGAAGGGTTATCCGATTTCTTTCAATTTCTTGCGAGCACGATTGGCTTGGTCTGATTTAGGAAAGCGTTTGACGACTTCTTTTAATATCAGTTTGGCGTTAATTGTATCCTTCATCTCCAGGAAGGCTATCCCTTGGCGGAATAGCGCGTCGGGAACCTTGTTCCCCTTGGGATATTTTTTAATCACTTCATCGAATTCCAAGATGGCTTCATCATACTTTTTTTCGGCAAAATAGCATTCTCCCAGCCAGTAATGAGCGTTTTCAGCATACTTGGACTTGGGGTAACCCTCCAGCAATCTCTTGAAACCTGCTTTGGCTCCCCCGACATTGCCCTTGGTAAATTGTTCGTAAGCTTTCTTGTAAACCTCATCAGGAGAGGCTACAACTTTTTTCCCTTCCGGTTCCGCTTTCTGGGAGGGAACCTGTTTTTTGGTAGGCTCACCTTGGGCTGGGGGGGCCTCGATAGCTGAAGGTTTTTCTTCCCCGGTTTCCGCTTCTCCCTTGGGAGCCCTACTTTCGGCCGCTATTTTCTTCTCCCATTCTTCCACCCTTTTGTTCAGGGCCGCCATGCGTTTATCCAATTCGTCGAGTTTCCCCTGGTAGGCCTCTTTGAAGGTTTTGGTCTCCCCAAAAGTCTTCTGGGCAAAGTATTTACTTTCTTCAAACCGTCCCATCAGATTTTGCACTTCCATCTGGAGTTTATCCAGCCGGGCTCCCAGGTCTGCCTGGTAGCGGCGCATGGGTTGGCTGGCAGTCTCCATCTCTTTTTCCAAGAACCCGATTTTCGTCTTGGTCTCCGCCCCCAGGGTAGTCATTTCTTGGTGCAGATCATTGATCTTTTTTCCCAAGGTATCCGTCTTGGTGGAAAGGTTTTTAATCTCTGAATTTGAATCATAGAGATTCCGCTGGAGGGCCAAAAGTTCTTTGGTGTTATTGTTCGTGTCGCGCTGGAGGGCTTCCAGGTCGTTTTGGGTGGCGCATCCGCCGCAAGATAATAAACCAAGCAAAATAAGAGCGAGTAAAAAGAAGCGATTCATTCTCTTCATAGGGCCAACCAAATATTGAGGAACTCTTCCTCAATTCTTCGTTTGAGGAAGCGTTCCTGAAGATTAGGAAAGGTTATTTGGTCTTAATAAATTCATCCCGGCGGTTCTTAGAACGTTCGGCCTCGTTTTTGTTGGGGACCAGAGGTCTTTCTTCTCCGTAACTGATGGTAGACATCCTTGCCGAGGCTATCCCCATCCCTTCCAAGTATTTTTGGGCGCTGTTGGCCCGCCGCTCACCCAGGGCCAGGTTGTATTCGGCTGTCCCGATGTCACAGGTATGCCCTTCGATCTGAATTTTCTCGGTGGGACTTTTGGACATCCATGCGGCGAGTTTCTCTACGTTTTCTTTCGATTTGGTGGAGAGGGTGTAATCATCGAAAGCAAACTGAA
>JAURYC010000188.1 GCA_030654105.1 Deltaproteobacteria bacterium | reverse complement strand
GTTGATCATGATTAGTTCCCCGGCATTCCAGCCTACAAAGGAAAGAATCAACAGAGTGAAGACCCGGTTGACCACGCCCTTGGGGTTATCAAAAAAAACAACCAGGCACAGGGTCAGGTTGATGGCCAAAGCCAAAGCCGCCGGCAAAGCATAAATAGTCATATCATTTCACTGATATTTCCGATTTGTGATTAGAGATTTTCCCAATCTGCAAAGTTTTCTATCCTCAAGGAGCCAGAACCGGTACCCAGCCGTTATTCCGGTTTCTCATCTCCCCTCCCTTTACCCCCCTTATGAATACGACCATCCTAATTATGGCTTAACCATTTGTCAAGAGGACAATATTCCTTGCCCACCTTCACTTTTTAGGGTCACGAATGATCACTTATTAACCGGGCGGGAGGGTGATGAAGGCGGGAGCGGAGGAATCCAGGGCATCCTCGGCTGAAGCCCCGCCCCTGCCGATGAAAGAATCCGCCTTAGGCGGACCTTATGCTCCGGAAAGAGTCACCCTCCCGCCCGGTTCCGGCGCTGGAGGATTATCCCAGGCCCGGGGTTCAGGACGCCTCCTGATGCTCGACAAATCTGCGGCGATTCTGTATAATCAAAACAATTTTGATGGTTGGGGGGGTTTATGGGGGCTGAGGTCTATGTGGCAGGCGTGGGCATGACCAAATTCGGCAAGAGGACCGAATCTTTACCCGAACTCATGGTGGAGGCAGCTTCCAAGGCTATGGGGGACGCTAAAATTCACACCATTGACTACGTCTTGATCGGGGTCATGAACGTGGAAGAGTTCACCGGCGAGAGCAATTTTGCTGCCTTGATTGCCGACCGGCTGGGCTTATCCGGCGTGCCTTCCTCCAGAGTGGAAACAGCTTCCTCCACGGGCTCGGCGGTTTTCGAATCCGCCTTTTACGCCGTAGCCTCCGGCTACCATAAGAACGTTCTGATCATCGCCGGCGAAAAGATGACCCATTTACCTACATCCCGCACGACTAAAATTCTCGCGGAAGTAATTGAGCAAAACGAAAGAAACCACGGGGCTTCCATGCCTGCCCTGGCTGCCATGATTACCCAAAAATACCAGCAGGAAGCCAGGCTTTCGGCTGAACAAATGCAATCCGTTCTGGCTAAGGTAGCCATCAAGAATCATTACAATGGATCGCTCAATCCTTACGCGCAATTCCGGAAGGTGGTCTCGGAGGCGGATTACTTTGGTTCGCGATGGGTATCCTTCCCTTTGCGCACTTATGATTGTGCTCCGATCACCGACGGGGCCGTAGCCGTGGTTTTGACTGCGGAGAAAAAAATAATCCGAGTCTCTGGCCTCGGTCATGCCACCGATACCCTGGCGGTTCGTCACCGGGATTCGTTCACCTCCTTCCGGGCCACTCGGCTGGCTGCCCAGCAAGCCTACAACATGGCCAAAATAAATCCCCAGGACATTTCCGTGGCCGAAGTGCATGATGCCTTCACTCCCTTTGAAATTATTGGCACGGAAGACTTAGGATTTTTTCCCCCCAAACAAGGATGGAAAGCCCTGGGAAAGGGCCTAACCTCGATCAAAGGAAAAATACCCATTAATCCTTCGGGAGGTCTTAAGGCCCGAGGCCACCCGGTAGGGGCTTCGGGGCTGGCTCAGATCGCGGAAGTGGTTTGGCAATTGAGGGGCGAATTGGAACCATCGCGCCAAGTCCAGGGGGCGAGGATCGGCCTGAGCCAAAATATTGGGGGTTTGGCCAACAACAATTTAGTGACCATCTTAGAACGTACCGACTCCTACCGCCCAGTTCCAGTATACTGGCAATCTCTCTTTAACGCTGGCAATACCGATACTAAGGAGATCTCCGAACAGCCTCCCTCTGCGAATTACGGAACCTTGGAAACTTTTACCACCCTTTACACTACCCCCGAAGGAGTTCCATCGCCCCTCACCCTTGGATTCGTGCGCACGAATGACCAGAAAATGATTTTGGCCCGCGCTCGCCAGGGGAACCTGAAAATAGGGCAAAGGGTCCAATTGGAAAGGGAAGGAGATCTTTTTTACTTTCGGGAAGGCTCCTTTACCGGATGGATGAAAGAGAGAATAGGAAGATGGCTAAGCCGGGTTTTTATTCCTCCCAACCCCAAGGAGGGAAAATCTTGAACGAAGAGCAGGTATTAAGCGTCGGTAGCTACCTCCGGCAGGAGCGGGAGCGAAGGAACATCTCCTTAGAATCTGTTGCCAAAGTAACGCGCATCACCTTGCAGAACCTCGAAGCCCTGGAAAGAGATGATTTCCGCCTCCTTCCCGCTCCAGTTTTTACGCGCGGTTTCCTGCGCACGTATGCCGCTTACCTCGGGAGCGACCCCAAGGAAGTCCTGGCCCTCTATGAAGCTCAGGTGGATTTCTCATTGGTTTCTCCCAAAATGAAAATTGGCCCCCCTCCCAAGAAGACCCGGCCCCTGGTGAAATTCGCCCTTGTTTTATTCATCTTAGCTTTGGCCGTGGGTATTCTCTTTTCTTCTTTCTACAAAAAAACGCCTACTCCACCTCCATCTCCTCCTTTACCTGTTCCAGAGGCTTCCTCTTTGCCAACGCCACCGGATAAAACACCTCCTATCGAGGACCTTCCCTCCCCGGAAAAAGAATTGTTAAAGACTCCGGCGGTATCAGCCCCTCCTCCTGCCCCAACTCCTGATTTAATTGAGGGCGAGAAAAAGAAGGAACGGAGGCATGTCCTCAAAATCAAGGCTACAGAAGTGACCTGGCTCAGCATTCAATCCGATAACCAGAAGGAGGTGAGTACCCTCCTCCAACCCCAAGAGTCGTCAACCTGGACCGCCCGGCGTCAGTTCAAAGTTACTGTTGGCAATGCCGGTGGTGTGGAAATTTCTTTCAACGGAGTTCCCCAAGGGCGTTTGGGAGATTCCGGTGAGGTTGTCCACCTGCTGCTGCCGAAAGAGATAAAGAAGAAGGTTGCCGGCGAAGAAAAGAAGGAAGAATAGAAATGCAGTGCCGAATGACGAGCGCGGAAATCAGATTCGCCGCTCCCAGAAGGAAAGCCACTTGGAAGGAAGTAAAAAAAGGAATGAATAAAAAAGTATAAAGGATTCCTCCTCCTCCTGCTCCCAGGGCTTCGCAAAGATAAACTCTGCCGATGGTTGAGGAAGATTTTTTGACCCCATCCGCGTAAAGGCCGCAGCCTAAAGCAAAAAGGGTACCGTCCACCATCCCTAAGGGCGCAAGGAGAGGAACGGTCCAGAAAAAGATGGCGAAAAGGCTGGTCCCTTCCCCGAGGGGAAGGCCCATGATATCCCTGAGACAGCGCACTCCGTAAATAGTGAGGGGAAGGAAAAGGGATAAAACCATTTGTAAAAGGGCATAACCGCCTCTTCTCCATCCCAACTCTTGCACCTTCCTGCCGATCAGGAAACTTCCAGCCGCCTCCAGCAGGAGCCAGTTCGCGAGGATGATGGCAATAGAGAGCTCATTCCCGGCAAAGACCACCAGGAGTTCGCGGATGACCATCACTTGGGTTATCGTGAAGGTAAATCCCATTAGGATCAGAGCAAAAATAATAGGGAGGTTCATGGGATGTTTCTCGTTGGAGAGGATTGAATTATTCATTACGCCCCTTGGAGAATTATAGCAAAAACCCGGCCTCTTCCTGAATGAAAAAAGGAGCTCCTTCCCTCCGAGATATCTTTCTGCTATGATCTTGCTAAAAAAGTTTTTCCGAACCCATGCCCTTTTACAAAACACCAGCCATCGTCCTCCGCTCAATCCCTTACGGTGAAGCGGATAAAATTGTCACCCTTTATACCCTTGATTTTGGTAAGGTCAAAGGAATCGCCAAAGGGGCCAAGCGATCGCGCAAGCGCTTCGGCAACACCCTGGAAATCTGTTCTTACATCACCCTTTCTTTTTTCGAGAAAGAGACCTCGGATCTGGTTCGGTTGAACCATTGCGACCTGATTCACTCTTTTGTCGGCTTATGGGAAGATATCAACAAACTGGCCTGGGCCAGTTATCTCATCGAGTTGGTCAATGCCATGACGGCGGAGAAAATTAAGAACAAAATGCTCTTTAAACTTTTGCTTGTTTTTCTTAATCTTATCGACAAAGGTATTCTTAAGGAAGAAATCCAGCGGGTTTTCGAAGTTCGGCTCCTCGCCCTCCTGGGATACCAGCCCATGCTCGATCATTGCCTGCGGTGTAAAAAAGGACTTTCCGGGGGAAAATTATTCTTTAGCGTCCGGGAAGGCGGAGTACTCTGTCCAGTCTGCGCCGTCAATCTTCCTGGTCTGGTTCCCATCTCCCTGGGAACGATCAAGACCCTTCTCCTCACCCAAACGATCCTTCTGGAAAAGGTCGGGCGCGTTTCTTTTTCGCCCCAATCTTTAAGAGAAAGCAAGACGATCCTCTCCCTTTTTCTCGAGCAATACTTAGGAAAAGACCTTAAATCCAAAAAATTTCTCGAGCAGTTTTCCCCATCCGTCTGAGAATAATGGGCCTTTCTTGGCCAAGACTTTTTTAAAAAAATGTGGGAAAGTCAGGAACCGTTCGTGAACAACTGAAAACTCAAAACCTCGGGTCCAATTCAACCTGAACCAGGGATGCAGTAAATCTTTTTCATGCGGCTGCTGCCGGTTTTCCTCGATATGGTTCATTCCGTAGAATGGGCAGATCATTACAACACGGTTGAGGACATGACCTATTCGGCCGGCGACGCGGTTTTCAACGGCCTTGTTCGACTGAAACCTGGAACGCTTGATTTTGACAACCTCGAAGGGGATCTTGCCGAATCCTGGGAGATCTCCAAGGACGTTTTGGTTTACACCTTCCGCTGTTCAATACACCTTTGATCGCCTGAAAAACCCCAAACTGGGATCCCCCTATGGCGCGAAGTTTCTCACCATTGACAAGGTTAAAGTCAGCGACCAGCCTTTTTCACCTTGACTTTTCCCCTTGGAAAATGTTAAAAGATTTTCCTTTAGAATTGCTTCTCAATTTATAGCAAGGGCGTAAAGGGATTTTGAGTATGACTTTCCAGGACTTGATCATGGCCCTACAAAAATTCTGGGCCGATCGCGGATGCGTCCTGCAGCAACCGTATGATACAGAAGTAGGGGCTGGGACTTTTAACCCCGCGACTTTCCTAAGGGTTCTGGGGCCAGAGCCCTGGAAAGTTGCTTACGTAGAACCCTCCCGCAGACCCACCGATGGAAGATATGGAGAAAATCCCAACCGCCTCCAGCATTATTACCAATTTCAGGTCATTTTGAAACCTTCCCCCTTAGAAATCCAGAACATCTACCTGGAAAGCCTCAAGGCGTTCGGGGTGGAACCTCTAGAACATGACATCCGTTTCGTCGAAGACGACTGGGAATCTCCTACTTTAGGAGCCTGGGGTTTGGGGTGGGAAGTCTGGCTCGATGGGATGGAGATCACGCAGTTCACTTACTTTCAACAAGCCGGCGGCATTGATCTCAAGCCCATCTCTGTAGAAATCACTTACGGCATCGAAAGAATCGCCATGTACCTCCAGGAGATCGATAACGTCTTCGATTTGGAATGGACCAAAGGAATCAAATACGGAGATGTACATCACCGCAGCGAAGTGGAGTTTTCTTGCTACAACTTCGAAGAAGCCGACATTCCCATGCTTTTCCAACTGTTCGACATGTATGAAAAGGAGTCGATCCGCTTGAACCAAAAAGGTCTTGTGTTGCCGGCTTATGATTATTGCCTGAAATGCTCCCACGCCTTCAACCTGCTTGAGGCCCGGGGAGCGATTAGCGTAACGGAACGTACCCAGTACATCGCCCGGGTGCGCAATTTAGCCCGCCTATCTGCAGAGGCTTACTACCAACAACGCCAATCCATGGGTTTTCCGTTATTGAAAAAGAATACCGCCTGATATTATAAAGAATAATTTGGACACGGATGGATACAGATAAACACGGATTAGCAGGAATCATTATATTAAACCTAAAAGGCGATTCACCACAGAGGGCACTGAGGAAAGTTGAGATAAATCAAGGCCATAAACTCCTTTTCGCTGCTTTACTCTGCGCACTCGTTAAGTGAAAACAATACGACATTTTAGCTTACGAATTGATTACATGAGAACAAAGAGAAAAGATTAAGCTTATTTTGTTTTTAACTATGAATTTATTCTCTGTACTACTAACGCGCAAAATCTCAAAATTTTGTTAAGCAATCCCCCCCACCCTATCCCTCCCCGAAGGTGTGAAAAAATTGGGTTGGGGAAGGGCGATGGATCAAAAGTTGAAAAATTTAGGCTTAACCTAGAAAAATAACCTTAGGAATCAGCTGTGAGCAATTCCA
>JAURYC010000187.1 GCA_030654105.1 Deltaproteobacteria bacterium | reverse complement strand
TAGAGGCCATCAGGAAGCAGGCCGAGAAGGTCTGCTTTGTCGCTCCCGGCGTGGCCTACGAGTCCCGTTCCTTCTTGGGGAAGGCTTTGGCGGAAGTCACTCCCGGTGATCTGAAAAAATTCTTTTTTACCCTCGGAGGGGCCGACGCCAATGAAAATGCTGTAAAAATGGCCCGGGCTTACACCAAGAAATGGAAGATCGTCACCCGCTACCGCTCCTATCACGGGGCTACTTATGGGGCCATTGCTTTGTCGGGAGATCCGCGGAGGCCGCCCGTTGAACCCGCCATGCCCGGGGTCGTTCGGGTCTTCGATCCTTATTGCTACCGCTGTTCATTCGGGCTTACTTACCCATCATGCGATCTTCGTTGCGCGGCATCCGTGGCCGAAGTCATCCAATACGAAACGCCGGAGACCGTGGCGGCCGTATTGGTGGAGACGGTGGTGGGCAGTAATGGTCTCATCGTCCCTCCGGATGGGTACCTGCAGAAACTGCGGGAGATCTGCACGCAAAATGGGGTGCTGCTGATTGCCGATGAAGTCATGTGTGGATTTGGGCGAACGGGAAAGTGGTTTGGCGTGGACCATTGGAAGGTAATCCCGGATATGATTACGATGGCCAAAGGTTTGACTTCAGGATATGTGCCTCTGGGCGCCGTGGCCCTTTCCAAAAAAATTACGGATGTATTAGACCAGCAGATGCTTTACGCAGGCTTAACCTACAATGCCCACCCTCTGGCTTGCGGCGCTGCCATCGCCACTTTGCAAGTATACAAAGAAGATAGATTGATAGAGAACACCGTGGCCATGGGCGAAGTAGTCCGCCGAGAGCTGGAGGCCTTGAAAGCCAAACACAGGTGTGTAGGAGATGTCCGCGGGATTGGCCTTTTTTGGGCCATCGAGCTGGTCAAAGATAAAAAAACCCGTGAACCCCTGGTAAAGTGGAACGCCATGGGGGCGGAGGCGGCTATCAGCCGGGAGATCAACAAACGTCTGCTGGAAGGAGGCGTTTATACAACCGTGCGCTGGAATTTCCTATTCATTGCCCCCCCGCTTTGCATAAAAGAGGACGAACTTCGAGAAGGGTTAAGGGTGATCGATAAAGTATTGGAGTATGCGGATACGCAGGCAGGCTGAAAGGTGCATTCAAGGAAGGATTATGACGGAGAAAATGATCCGAAAAGCGTATTCCTTGCCCAAGGAAATGACTGCTGAGGTCATCCTCTGGGGCGGGAATATTCTTACCATGGACCCAAGGAGGCCGAAAGCCCAGGCTGTAGCCATTAAAAGTGGCCGGTTTTTAAAAGTAGGGAGGGATGCAGAAATCAAAGCTCTGGCCGGGGGAAAGACCAAAACCATTGCCCTCCAAGGACGTACGGTCACGCCTGGCTTCATCGATTCCCATCAACATTTATCCCAAGAGGGAACAAACCTCCTGCAAATTGACTGCAACCCGAAACTCTGTAGGTCAATCACCCATATCCAGCGGGTAGTCCGGAAGGAAGCCAAACGTAAGCCTTCGGGAGAGTGGATCCGGGGCGTGGGCTACGATGACACTAAAACAGTTGACCAACGCCTTTTGAACCGCGGGGATCTTGATGAAGTTTCCCCTGACCACCCGGTGTTTATCCAACATGTTAGCGGCCACTGGGGTGTAACGAACAGCAAAGGGTTGCAAGCGGGGGGCGTTGCTGAAGATTCCCCCGATCCGAAAGGAGGAGCCTACGGGCGCGATCCTCGAACCGGGAAGTTGAATGGTATCCTTTATGAGCGGGCGGAGTTTGCCTATATTTTTGAAGGTATGACCGGCCAGCCTCCGATTATTCCTCCCTTTTCTCTGAAAGATCGAATAAAAGGTTTACGCATAGCCTGTGACCAATACCTGGCTTCGGGAATTACCAGCGTAAACGACGCCTTAGTCTCCGCCATGACCTTGGATACCTACCAGGAAGTATGGAAGAAGAGGGAACTCAGATTGCGCGTCTATATGCTCATTACCTATGAATATCTTCCCCACCTCCAGGCCCTGGGGCTGAAGACGGGATTTGGGGATGAATGGCTGAAGGTTGGCGGGATCAAGATCATCGCCGACGGGGCCATTGCCGGCCGCACGGCCTTCCTCTCTGCACCGTACATTGGAACCCAGAATAAGGGGATTCTGGTCGCAGAATCCGAGGAGGCCCTGCATGAATCCATCCTCAGGGGTCATCAAGCTGGATTCCAGGTCTGTGTCCATGCCAACGGAGATCGAGCCATTGAAATGACCCTGGACGGGTTTGAAAAAGCCCTGAGAAAATATCCCCGAAAGGACCACCGCCACCGCCTGGAACACTGCACGGTGGTTAACCGGGGAATCCTGAAACGCATGAAGCAACTCAAGCTTTTGGCCGTCCCCTTTGGCTCCTATATCCACTATCACGGGGAAAAAATGATCCTTTATTATGGTCAGGAGCGGGTGGAAATGATGTTCGCCCACCGATCTTTCCTGGATTATGGCATCCCGGTCTCTGGAAGCTCGGATAATCCCTGTGGGCCTTATGAGCCGCTCCTGGGGATTCAAAGCTGCGTCACCCGTAAGAGTGCGACCGGAGAAGTATTGGGGGCCGAGCAGAAGATCTCTGTTGATGAAGCCATCTATCTTTACACCATGGCTTCGGCCTATGCTTCTTTCGAAGAAAATCTCAAAGGGTCGATCACTACCGGGAAAGTGGCTGACCTGGTTATTTTGGGCGAAGATCCGCGGCGGGTGACCCCCGATGAGATTAAGGACATCCCGGTGGAGATGACCATGGTCGGGGGAAGAATAGAATATAGAAAGGCGTGAGGCACAAGGCGATAAGCGATAGGCAATAGGCGATGGGCCAAAGGCAATGATCAATGACCAATGACTTAATGACTATTTTCTTTTCTTAAGGAGGAAATTTTAAGATGGGAAAGCAGATAAAAAAGGGAAACTTTTTTGGACTTTCTCTGATTTTTTTCAGCCTGATCCTGGGGGGGATTTTTTCCTCCGAGGCCCTGGCGCAAAAACCAATTTATGGAGGGACACTGACCATTGCCCTCTCGGCTGAGCCTCCCGGATTGGATCCGACTACAAGCCCGGCGGCCACGATCAAGCGAGTGGTCCACTACAACATGCTGGAAGGTCTGCTCAAGGTTGACCGCAATGGTAAAGTAGTCCCCGCTCTGGCGAAAAGTTACAACATTTCTAAGGATGGAAGAGAATACACCTTCAATCTGTACCAAGGGATCAAGTTTCATGATGGGAGCCCCTGCACAGCCGAAGACGTGAAATTTTCTTTCGAAAGACTTTTAGACCCCAAGACGGCCGCCGTCAATCGGAAATATTACATGGGGGTAGAATCCATCCAGGTCATCAATCCTTTGACCGTGAAGTTTAAAGTGAAAAAATTCGATTCTAACTTTCTTTTTAATGTAGCAAGGGGCGATGCCGTGATTGTTTCCCGGCAAGCCATAGACCGTCTGAAAAGCCAGCCCGTCGGGACCGGCCCTTTCCGATTTGTCGAATGGAAGCGGGGAGACAGTGTGGTTATGGTCAGGAACCCCGACTATTACGTCAAAGGAATTCCTTACCTGGAAAAGGTAGTTTTTAAATTCATCCCTGATCCCAGTGCGCAGCTGGCCGCCCTCCGTGCGGGGGATGTGGATGTACTTGCTTATGACCTGAGTCCGGAAAATGCTCCTATGCTGGAGAAGGACCCGCGTTTTAAAGTGCTTAAGGGTCACACCACCACGGACGTTATCATGGCCATCAACAACTCCCGGAAACCCTTCAATGACCCACGGGTTCGCCAGGCCATCACCCTAGCCATCGACCGGAAGGCGATCATCGAGGGGGCCGTGGCGGGGTATGGATCTCCCATCGGCAGTCATATGGACCCAACCAACCCTTATTATATAGACCTTTCAGGGCTCTATCCTTACAATCTGGAGAAAGCTAAAAAACTCTTGGCGGAGGCAGGTTATCCCAATGGATTCGAAGCGGTACTTAAACTTCCCGAGCCTTATGCCTATGCGCGGAGATCAGGAGAGATTATAGCCGACCAGCTTTCCAAGGTGGGAATCAAGTTAACCCTTGAGGTTATCCAGTGGGGCCAATGGATTGACCGGATTTTCAAGAATGCTGAATATGATCTGACGGTCATCGGCCATGCCGAACCCTTCGACATCGAAATTTATGCACGGCCGAATTATTACTTCCGTTACCACAATCCCAATTTTCAGGAGCTAATAAAAAAAGCTGAAGAGGAAATGAGTGAACCGGCCCGGAAAAAGATTTATGAGGAAGCGCAGCGGATGCTTGCCGATGACTTTGTCAATGCGTACCTTTTTGTCTATCCGGCTCTGCCGGCGATGAAAAAAGAGGTAACGAACTGGTGGAAAGATTATCCCACGATCGCCGCCGACGCCACGGAAGTTTACCTGCAGAAATAAAAAATAATGGGACGCAGATCAACGCAGAAAAAACGGATATTCAATAGAAAAGAAACTAAAGATTTTAGTATCTGCGGTTATCTGCGGTTATCTGCGTCCAATGAATTCCTATGTTCGCTTTTCTCGGCAAACGCATCCTCATTTTGATCGCCACTCTTCTTCTGGTTTCCGGGATGATCTTCATTGTCCTCCAGGTCATCCCGGGAGATCCGGCCCAGATCATTTTGGGCATTCAGGCCACCCCCGAAAATTTGCAGGAGCTACGCCATAAATTAGGACTGGACCAGCCCCTCGCAATCCAGTATTGGAATTGGCTTAGGGCTTTGGTCCGGGGGGATTTTGGCCGGTCGATTACCTATGAAGTCCCCATCAGCACCTTGATCGCCTCGCGCTTGCCAGTAACCATTCCCCTGGCCATCCTTGCTATATTTTTCGCCGTCATCTTCTCCATCCCTCTGGGAATTTAT
>JAURYC010000186.1 GCA_030654105.1 Deltaproteobacteria bacterium | reverse complement strand
GGTAGAAAAGGCCAAGGCGGAAGAGAAGTCGTTTGCTCGACATGATGGCAGAAATATTACTTGTAATGATTTGCTCATGTCAAGGAAAATACAGGATTGACCCTTGACAGAACCTTACTTCCGGATTCATAATTCTTTAATAGTTTTTTCATGTTTTTTTTCGTTCCAGAGATCTATGATATACACTCTGGGCTTGTTCTTAGGCCCAGACCTTAGGGGAATTCAAATGCGTGTGGTTTTAATCGCGCCGGCAGCAACCTCATACCACTGGCGCAAAAGGCGAGCCGCTTTTACCATGCCCCCCATGGCTCTGCCAGTTTTGGCCGCGATCACCCCGCCGGCAGTAGAGATACAATTGATTGATGAAGCCGTGGAGGATATCGACCTTAATCTTGAAGCAGACCTGGTGGGTCTGTCTTCCATGACGCCGACCGTCACCCGGGCCTATGCCCTGGCCGATCATTTTCGCGCCCGCGGGATCCCGGTTGTTATGGGGGGAATTCATCCTTCCGCCCTTCCGGAAGAAGCTCTGCAGCATTGCGATTCAGTAGTCATCGGGGAAGCCGAAAACCTATGGGCCCGGGTACTTCAGGAAGCGGGACAAGGTCGCCTGGAAAGGATCTATAAAGATTCGGCCCCGGTTTCTTTGGATAACTTACCAGCCCCCCGATGGGATCTCTTGCGGGCCAGAAGATATTTCATCCCCCGGAACGTTCAGGTCTCCCGCGGATGTCCCATGGCCTGCTCATTCTGCTCGGTGAGTTCTTTTTTCGGGAGATCTTACCGTTCCCGGCCCATTTCTCAGGTCATCGAAGAGATCAAAGCCCTGCCTCGGAAACTTTTTATCTTTGTAGACGACAACATTGTCGGAGACCCGGCCATGGCCAAAGAGCTTTTTGCGGCTATGATTCCTCTGAAAAAGAAGTGGGTCGGCCAATGTTCCCTATCCATCTCCGAAGACGCGGGACTATTGGGTCTGGCGGCGCGCAGCGGTTGCATCGGCCTGCTCATCGGCTTCGAGTCCATCTCTCCCGAAGTCCTGCGCTCCATCGGCAAACACGTCAACCTGCGCAGCCTGTACGAAGAGGCGATCCGGAAAATCCACAAACAGGGGATTCACATCCAGGGTTCTTTCATCTTCGGGTTTGACGGGGACACCGTGGAAGGGATTCAATCCACTGTGCAGTTTGTAAAGGAAAACCGGTTGACCGGAGTGAACTACTGTCATTTAACCCCTTTTCCGGGGACGAAATTATTCGTGGATTTGGAAAAAGAAGGGCGAATCTTGCACCGGGATTGGTCGAAGTACGATCGGCAGAATATTGTTTTTCAGCCGCGGAATTTTACTCCGGAGAACCTGCAAAAGAATATTTTCTGGGCCTACCGGCAAACCTATAACTGGCTCTCTCTCTGGCAGCGGCGCCCGTTTTCCTTCCAGCACTTCAGTCTTTATCTGGCCCTGAATTTCGGTTTTATGCAGGGGGTTCGGAAAATGGAAAAGGATGCGAAAAGAAGCCGGGACAAATTCCGCCCGGGTTCTGAGGCGGCATCGGTTCTTTAAAGTTTTTTTAGGAAACCGAGGGCGATATTAACGAATCTTGGACTGCAGATCCTCCGCGGCTTGTCGAACCGTTTCCTCGGCTACCTGGCCCAAAGGCCTTAAGATTCGCCCGCCAGTTTGGGAAATCGACCACACTACGAGGCCGGTTTTGATCGACACCAGGCGGGCGGTGAACCCGAGATGGTTCACCTCCTCAGCGGTTTCCCGGCCCGCAAAACCTTTTTCTCTGAAAAAGCAGGGGACTGTGGAGTCCCGGTATTCACGTAGAGCGTGACTTCTCCGTTCCGGTCGGCGACCACCAGGTCGTTTGCCCCTGGTCGGTTCCAACCGATCACCCGGGGGGAAACATCCTCCCCAAACTTTAAGGGTAGCTTTTCCCCTTTGTTGTCATATTGCGGGTCTTCATTCGTCCCCTTGTTGAGAAAAACAATAATTTCCCCATCAGCGTTACCAATAATCAAATCCTTCTTGCCATCCCCGTTCCAGTCCACTACCTCGGGGGAAGAGGTAGAACCTACGTCTAAGCTTCCCCCATTGAGCTTGATGGGTTTGCCAAAGACCGGTTGTTCATTGGAACCTTCATTGAGGTACAGGAAAATCTCTCCGCTTCCGTTCCCCATTAGCAGATCAATTTTCCCGTCTTCGTTCCAGTCAATTACACAGGGAGAAGCTTTGCCCCCAACATCCAAATCTTTGCCGGCCGCCTGCACCATCACTCCCGGCGCGAAATCGAGGGAATCTACAGAACCCGCGTTGGGGAAGAAGTGCAGGTACCCACCGCCGTTCCCTACCAGCAGGTCTATTTTCCCATCCCCGTTCCAGTCTACCAGGTAGGGAACAGAAGGACTTCTCACTTTGATTTCCTTACCTCCCCCCCGTAATTTCATGCCCACAGCGTACTTGGGGGAATCATTCGTGCCCTGGTTGAGATAAACCGTCACATAGCCGTCGCGGTCCCCAAGGATTAGGTCATAAAGTCCGTCGCCGTTCCAGTCCGCCACGATCTTCTCGGCGCGTCCCTTGCCGGCCCACATCTTCATTGCTATGGGTGCAGGCCTGGAAGGGGGGGGTTGAACAGATACCGCGGGAGCAGGAGCCACACCTTCCAATCCACTGGATCGGGTCAGGTTTCCGGCCGCGATCTTTGCTCCTGGCTCTTCCTTGGTGATTTCGGCCCAGGAAGTGTCCGTCTGCACAGTCTGGACCGACATCTCCCCAATTTTGATATCCTCACCTTTGAGCATCTTCCCGGTGACTGGATGCCGCACGGGCGCGCCTTGGCGGAAGGCTATAAACTGCATCCCTGGTTCTACTCCATGGCTCTTCCCCAGGTCGATCATCGCTCGTTTGCCGGTGACCATTACTACATACCCTTCGATAGGAAAATCTTTTTTGATAGTGTCTGCCAGTGAATCCATCATCCGTTCGATCGCGTCCAACCCCGGCCCCCGGATTTTTTCCGCCTTAAGAATGGACCCATCCTCCACCTTGATCAGACGGGTATTGACATCATAAATATTGCCGAGTCGGATCACGGAACCGGTAATAATCACTTTCACTCCCAATAGCTCCCCCACTTTAGACGCGGTTTCTTGGCTGATCATCCCGCTCATTCCCATTTGTTGTTCTTGGAGAATTTTCTGCAGTTGGGCCCGTTCCACCACGTCAAATCGTCCGGTCCTGACCAGGGAGGTGATCAACCATTCGGCCACGATCTCTCCGACCTGCTTGCCCCTGAATTCCTGTTCCCCTTTTTGCTCAAAGTCGATGACCGCTACACGGGTTTTTGCAGCCCCCCAGCACTGGAGAGGAATGGTCAGGGAAAGGCAGAGGGCGAGCAAAATCCCCAAAAATGGACTTACGCCGGACATCATCATACGCTTCATTTCATCCCTCCTGATAAGGAAAAATTCTCATAGAATTCCCAGGTACCCCTGAAGGACTACCAGACAAATGTAAAAGGTGTCCACTACCGGCCGAAAGTTGCTCTGGGGGGCGTTCCCGTTCACGTAGATATTTTTGACCGGCACGCTACGCAGGCGAACTCCCTGGCGGGCGCCTCGCAGGAGGACCTCGGTTTCAGTTTGGAAATGGCAAGTGGTTAAAGCGATCTGGCGGAGCACCCTTGAAGGATACAGGCGAAACCCGCACTGGGTATCTTCGAGGTGTTGCCCCAAGGCTTTGGAAATGAAAAAAACTGCGGCCCGGTTGGAATAATACCGCTGGCGGGGAAATCGGTCTGCCTCAGCCATACGGGAACCGATCAGGATGGCTCCGGAATCTTGATCATGAGCACGGAGGAAGCTCGGGATATCTGCCGGGTCATGTTGCCCATCCGCGTCTAAGGTAACGATGGCGCTGCATCCGTTGGAAAGAGCGTGGGAAAAACCCAGGCGCAGGGCATATCCCTTGCCGCGGTTGGAGGGGATGGTGATGAGTTCAACGCCATGGCTGCGGGCGACCTCACCCGTGTTATCGGTAGACCCGTCACTGACCACGATCACGCGCTGAATAAATTTTTTGGCCCGATCAATGACTTCGCCGAGAGAACTTTCTGCGTTAAAAGCCGGGATGAGGGCACAGATGTGGCCGTTTTTCACCGTAATAAACCTTAACCTTGACAAAATGAACGTAAGCTGTTAAACGATGCTCCAGGATGTTTTATGACCGTTGATGGAACGAAATAACAATTAGATATATTTATCAGAAAAGAATCACCTGCGCAACAATAAAAAATAAGGTTGGGGATCTCTGAAAACAAAACGTCTGCTTGGGTCATAGATCTCCTTTATACCCCTTGGCTATGATTTTTCACGAAGAAAAAAAATTACGCTGGGTAGCCAATTGGTCCTATCGCCATTACCAACTTGTGCTGGGGAGCACTCTGATCCTTGGGCTGCTATCCGGATTGCTGGTCAGTCGCCTTCAGTTTCAAAGCGACGTGATCAACCTCCTTCCATCCAATGCCCCCGCCACAAGGGCATTCGTACAATTCCTCCAAGAGTTTGGGGCAGCCGACTCGTTGTTCATCGTCC
Organism: Deltaproteobacteria bacterium; assembly: GCA_030654105.1. Lineage (NCBI taxonomy): Bacteria > Pseudomonadati > Myxococcota > Myxococcia > Deltaproteobacteria bacterium. The sequence continues at coordinate 3,951 of JAURYC010000186.1, read as the reverse complement.
TGGAACGGAAAAGCGGAGGGGACGTGGAAACCTTCAGCCCCTTTGCCGAAGTTTTGGGTGAACGGCTGATGGCCAGCGGAGAGTTTAGGGAAATTCAGGGCCGGATGGATAAAGCCGCCCGAGAAAGGATGGAACAGCAATTCCTCAGCAAGGCCCTGCTTTACCTCTCCGAAGAAGAGCTGCGCGCAATGGAGGTCAAGCTCACGGAGGCGGAGATCGAACGGCGTGTTCAGGCCTTGAAAGTTAGACTCCATTCTCCCCTCGGCTCCTGGGCATCCCAGTGGCTGGTTCGCGACCCCCTGGATCTCTGGCCGCTTTTTAAAAAACATATTCCCGCTGGGGGGCAAAGCGCATCCCAGGAATACCTCCTCTCGGAGGACCGTAAAATGTTGCTGTTGATCGGAAAACCGAGGGGCTCGGCGCCGGATGTGGGCTACGATGAAATGCTGCTCGATAAAGTGCAGGCCGCGGAGCGAGCTGCCCGGGAAATTTTTACCAAGGAGAAAAATATCGACCCCGGCATCGACCTTCAGGACCTCAAGATCAGTCTCGCCGGCGGATATATGAGCGCCTTAGAAGACAGCCGGGTGATCAAGAAAGAATTGATGATGAACTTCTCGGTTTCCTTGATCGGCGTTCTGACCCTTTTCGTTTTGGCCTTTGGCAGGGGGATGGCAATTTTATACGCTTTACTTCCGCTGATGATGAGTCCCCTCCTCACCCTGGGGTTATTCTCGCCATTCCTGGGGCGACTCAGCGAATCGACCGGAGCTTTTTCGGCGATCATCCTGGGCCTTTCCATCGATTTCGTCATCCTGCTTTATAGCCGGTACCTGGAAGAGAGGAACGCCGGTGAGGGGATTCCAGAGGCCCTGGAGAAGAGCCTGAGCAATGCCGGGCCGGGTGTATTTACCGGCGCGGTGACGACCACCGCAGCCTATTACGCCCTCCTTTTTTCAGATTTTCGAGGCGTAAAAGAATTGGGGCTTCTCACGGGCACGGGCATTCTTCTAAGCCTGGCCTGCGCTTTTTTCCTCTTTCCCGCCCTGGTTGCCTGGAGGGAAAAGGGGAAGACAAGAGAGCTCCACTTCCGCGCCGTCTCTTCTTTCGGGCTTGAACGGCTGGGCTTGCTGGCGCTGAAACGCCCCTGGCTGGTCATATTTCTATGCGCAGCCATGACCTTGGGCACGATGGGATGGGCCTTTAAGGTAAGGTTGAACAACGATCCGAGGCGACTCCGTCCTGCGGGCCATTCGTCGCTTGTCCTGGAAGAGCGAATCCGGGAAAAGATGGGAGAAGGGGGGGAGACCATCGTGGTCTTAGCCGGAGGTCATAGCATAGAAGAAGCTCTGGAGGTTCAGGGGAGGTTAAAGGCTAAATTCGAGGAGGCGATGGCTTCCGGCCTGCCCATATCCCGTTATGAAAGCCTGGCCGTTTTCATTCCTCCCCTCTCGCAGCAGAAAAGGAACCTGAAATGGATCGAGACCCGGAAAAACGGGACTTTCAATCCATTACGGGTGGCCAAAAATCTTAAGGAAGCTATTCACAAAGAAGGACTCCGGATTGAGCCTTTCGAGGCGGGCCTGGAGATGCTGCGAGAGATGCTGGCCAATCGGGAGGTCTTAACCTGGGAAGCTTTTCAGAGCTCTCCCCTAAAGCCAATAGGGGAGAAGTTCTTTAAGATCAGTGGAGACAATTTGATTTCCGCGTCTTATCTCCATGTCCAGCCAGGTTTTTGGACCGACCCGAAGTCGAAAGTCTTTATTGGAGGTCTGAAAGAAACTGCCCCCGATATACAGGTCACCGGATCGAAATTTGTGCAAAGTGAGCTGGAAAATTTGATGACCAGCGAGGCCTGGAAGGTATTCCTGATTGCTCTTGCGGGCGTCTCCGCTCTGATCTATTTTGGCTTTCGCTCCTGGAAGCTTACTCTGATGAGCCTCCTCCCCGTTGTCCTTGCCTCTTCCTGGACTCTGGGGCTCATGGGCCTCCTGGGAATGGATTTGAACTTCATGAACCTGGTAGTCTTTACCATGGTCTTAGGGGTGGGGGTGGATTATGGAGTACACATTTTGTTCCGGGGATTGGAAGGAGGAAAAGAAGGATTGGAAACGGGGCTGACCCAGGTCGGCAAGGGGGTCGTATTGGCAGCGCTGACGACCCTGGTGGGTTTTGGCTCGCTGGTCCTTTCCGGATATCCCGGGCTGCAGTCCATGGGGGCTGTTGCCTTGATGGGCGTTGGCTTCAGCGCCCTCACCGCTCTCACACTGCTACCGGTGCTTCTGCAAAAGCTGTTGCCAAAAAGAAGATCTTCTTAAATAATGGGGTTCAAATCGAGAAGACAACCTACCACTTTAAAACTGCCGACCGGCGCAACAGGTAGGAAAATGACATCCCCCAAGGCGATGGATAGAGAATATAAAAAGAATCTGGCTCACTTAAAAAAAGATCCCGGCGGGTTTTATATTTTTGAGGAACCTGCGGATGAAGCGGGATCCCACCCGGAAAACTTTGTAGATTATGAATGTGCCTTTGCTGCCGCCCAGATACGCCAGGTCCATCCCCGCAATATCTTAGACGTCGGATCTTACCGACATTTTATTCTGGGGCTCCTGGCCAATTTCCCCATCACGACGATTGACGTCCGCAGCCGCCAACCTATTTGTGCCAACGAAACGATCCTTACCGGTGATGCCAAAAAAATCAATTTACCTGATCACGCCGTCGATGTTGTCCTGTCCCTGTGCGCGCTGGAACACTTCGGCCTGGGTCGGTACGGGGACGAGTTCGATGTGGATGCCGATCAAAAAGCTTTTGCGGAAATGATTCGAGTCTTAAAACCCGGCGGCCGTATAATCTTCACCACCACCATCCACCACGCCCAGCCTGCCATTGCCTTTAACGCCCATAGAATCTATACTTATGAAATGCTCCAGACCTTCGGCAACGGTTTAACCTGTTTAGAAGAAAAATTTTACAGTCATCGTCAAAAAGGGTTTTGTACTCTGGAAGAAGTCACCACCGATCTCCAGTGGTGGGATGTATATTGCGGTTGCTGGGAGAAAAAACGACGAAGGAGAGGTGAGGAGGATTAGGGAAGGCTTGATAAAAATTCCTTGGCCTGGTACTCCCATTCCCGGGCCAGTTTCCAGGCAAAATCCGATCGAATTTTGGCTGACCAGGAATTAAACACCGGAGGTTCCACAGGGGTTATCTACTGGGAAGGGGCTGTGGCCGGCGGGGGAACCTCGGGGGGTTTGAAAGTCTCCTGTGAAGGTTATGTCGAACTCACCGGCTACGCCGGAAGCCTGGGGGGCCTTTTTTGATCAAATCGAGATAAGGTGGAATAAATTTTGGAAAAAGATGGAATTCTTTTCCACTCCTACCAAGATGATTAGGAAAGATTTTTACTAAAATATAATAAAATCGATATCTTAAGCTTCTATGCAAATTTGGCTCATTTTTTGCGGTAATTTGAAGCAGTTCTATACTTTTTACTATACTTTTTACTGTGCTAAAATTCCCTTGACACACAATTGCCTTTTTTGTATATTCAACCCACCCCAAAGCGAGTTCTTAGTGCGCCAGGCAAAGTCTGGAGAATGCAGTTGGTTGAGAAGCCAGCCTGACAAAGTTAGCCGACCGTCAGATCCGAGTTTTGCATCTATGCAGGTAACTGTATGGATGAAGCGTAAACAGGGGGACAGCAGGCCGTAATCCGTAAGGGTGAAGGAATTCAGCCTCGAAAACGCTAAGGTTGTGGAGCAAGCCCAAGGGATTAAGAACACTGAAGGCAGCAACGAAGCCATCGTTAAAGGCGAGATGGCGGATACTCCACCGGGGTCATAGTCCACGGCATGTTGTCCAAGGGATTTTGCCGGGAACTTGGGAGGACCTGTGTCTTCCTCTGGGAAACCAGGCGGTAAACGGAGAAAACAAACATCAACCTAA
>JAURYC010000185.1 GCA_030654105.1 Deltaproteobacteria bacterium | reverse complement strand
GGTTGCATCAGAGGTTTCCAGGCCGCGAATAATTTCAACGCCCCTCATTACCTGGACCGGGCTGGCAAAATGCATCCCGATGACCTTATCAGGTCTGCGGGTGGCGGTGGAAATCTCGGTGATACTCAAGGAAGAGGTATTGGTCGCCAAGATGCTTGGAGGCGGACATATTTCATCCAACTCTTTAAATAGCTTCTTCTTCAATTCCAGGTTTTCCGGAGCGGCTTCGATAATAATATCAGCATCTATCCCGGCCTCCTCCAAAAAGAGGGTTCCTTTGATTTTCCCCAAGGCCGCTTCCCTTTGCGCCCGGGTTATCTTCCCTTTTTCCAAAAGGAGGTTTAAACTTTTTTTAATGGAGCTAAAACCGCGCTCGAGAAATTTATCCTCCACGTCCCTCATGACTACATTGAATCCCGCCTGCGCCGCCACCTGGGCTATGCCACTCCCCATAAGGCCCGCACCGATCACCCCAATTCTCTTTATCTCTGCCATGGCTTTCAACTCTTTTCTGGTTTTAGGAATGAATGGGTTACAGGAACGTAATATGGTGGCCTCGATCAAACACAGCGCCTGCCTACGGAACACACGGAAAGGCAACGATCACACGCCGGAATCATACCACAGACCAAGGATTGATACAAAACTCGCATCTCCGCGCTCCAGAGAAGTTTTTTCCTCTCTTCTAAATTTTCTGCCACCAGGATTTTATTGAGATATTTTAATAAACCACTTAAATTCTGAGCATGGACTCCCTCTTCCAGACATTTCTTCTTATCAATCCCATTTAGGGATAAGGCCCCAGGGGGACAGGCCGCCAAACATTTGCCGCATTCATCCCCCGGGCATGGGTCTTCTTCGAGCAGGGGGGAAGGAGATAATAAAGCACTGGTGATGACTGTTCCCAGCCACACTCTGGGGCCGAAATTTTTCGTAACTAGCAGTTGGTTAAGCCCAATCTTGCCTAAACCTGCTGCTTGGGCGGCATGTCGATGGGAGAAAGCTCCAAAGAGTCCTTTCTTTTCGATCATATCCAGAGGAATGGTTCCGGGGACGATTACACTCTTGTAACCTCTCTCTTCCAAGAATCTGGCTAAATGGTACGAAATTTCATTTGCCCTGCTTCGCAATAGGGCATAAGAGAGTTGATAGACATGGAATACGGGAGTGGAAAATGTCCCTTCCAAAGCATTTAAGGCAATGGAAACGACCGATTCAGCCCCGGGCAGAATATCCTCTGGTTTATGCCTTGGGGGAGCTCCCGCAAACCTTTCCATGGCCGCAACCCCGAATAAATCAGCCCCGCAGGCTTTCGCCACCTTTTTTAGCCCTTCCGTTAAACGGGCATCCATCTTTTCCCTCCTTGCTGTAAGGACATGTTTGCGGGAAAAGCAATTAAAATTGGTACCCTTAGGAGCGTCGCGGCAAAGGGCAGCTCTCGGTCCCATAGGCATCGCAACAACCGGAAACGATACCATCAATCATCATTTTCCCGGCTTTATTCGCACTGTCTTCTTCGGCGATGCCCGAAATGATTTTGGCCAGCCGCTTTTTGTATTCGAAATTGGTCTCTCGCTCGATGATCATCTTCTGAGTGGCCGGACCGCCGCCGCCGAAGTAGTCCGCTGGAATCGTAACCCCCTGGACCAAGAATTCGATCAAGCGGATGATGCGCATCCGATCCTCTACCGGAAGCTCCGGTTTCGTTCGCAAGTATTTCCGTACCAACGGTCCAATTTCGGGGTTATGCAAATTTTTTTCCGACGGCAAAGTAGCGACAATGCCCCCGGCCAAGTCAATGGCCAGTTTCCCCAGCTCATGGGGGATGCTGGTAACATGGAGTTTCGTCACGTTGGCCAATAGCTTGTCGGGTTGATACCAGCCCGACGGTTTCTTCACTCCTTGAACAGCAGCCGCCACTGCACAAGCCCACATAGTCTCGTTCAGAAAGGACATCTCGGTCAGTTTTTCTCGAATGTGCCAGGCACGGTCTATCCCGTTGAACTCGGCGATGAGCTTGGCCGCGCCAATGAGCACATCAAAGGTGCCTGGACGACACCCCCCGTAAGAATAGCGATGGTTAGCGATGAAGTTTTCGACGAGGGTCTGGGTGAAGGGGTATTCGCCGCACATGAAGACCCGCTCCCAGGGGACGAATAGATCGTTAAAGATGATCATCGTTTCATGCATATCGTACTTGATATTTCCCAGGTCCGCCCCCGTGTATCTCCTCTCATCAAGCGCATGCCGGCCGAACACATGGATAAGCCCCGGAGCATCCGAAGGGGTTGCGAAGGCAACGGCATAATCTTTCTCGTCTTCACCCATGATGGTGCTGGGAACCACATTCAGATAATGGGCGGTAAGCGCTCCCGTCTGATGCATTTTGGCTCCCCGCACGATGATCCCTTTTTCATTTTTATCGACCACCCGCAAGTAGAGGTCCGGGTCGAATTGTTTCGAGGGTCGAAGGCGCCGATCCCCCTTGGCATCCGTGACTCCTGCGCTGGCCATCCGGTCATCGTCCTGGAGGAAAATCAGGTAATCTTTAAACCTCCGGTGGTAGTCAGTCCCACACTCCCGGTCGATCTCAAAGGTGGTATCATAGAGGGGATTGATCAGCTCCTTCGTCAGGCAGCGCATGTTGCAAGCCCCCACAGCCTGATTGGTCAGCCTGAGCATGGAAAGGGCTTTCAGGAGATCTTCCGTGCTCTGGTAGATGTGATTGAACCGGCTGATCTTGCGGCCGGTAAGGTGCGAGGTCGTGGTGAGCACTCCTTCATAATCCGGATCTTGAGCCATGGCATACATCTTGGCGGTGATGTTGATGGCCGGCCGGATCAGGGGGTGATCCGCAAAGTTTTCCACCCGCTCTCCATCTACATAAACGGTGGGTTTCATCTTTCCCAAGCTCTGGAGGTATTCCTCGGAAGTCATTAAAGCCATTAAATCTTCTCCTAATCAGGGCAATGAATTAGTCTTGGGGAGCTTTTTAATCCACCAGACGAAAGATTTTTTTCTTAATTATAGGAATTCAAATAACTTCTAATAGTGATTTCTATCGGGAAACTTTCATATTCCCCTTGATCAATTTTTGGGAAAGTGGACCAAAAATTCTTCTTGACAGGATTTCTCGTGTGGGTTATAAGCGAATCTAACGTTCGTTAGGTGTTGACTATCCTACCTCTGTTCCACCATCCTGTCAAGGGAGAATTGGGGAGAAGAATAGGCGAATGGCAAGAGAATTTCTTCGCGGGAGGAAGGCTGAGCTCTATAAGAATGCCGCCTTTTTATTCAATAAAAACGGCTATGCTTCCACCTCCATGAGACAGATTTGCCGGGCCATCGGCATTCGCGAAAGCAGCCTTTACCATTATATCCGGAGCAA
>JAURYC010000184.1 GCA_030654105.1 Deltaproteobacteria bacterium | reverse complement strand
TGCTGTAGTTTCTCGGCTTCTCTCCAACTTGTCAGCAACAGCCTGTGCTCCTCCTTCCCCGAAAAGCTGGTTTGCTCTTTCCGCTAATGACAGGAGTCGAACTACCCCCTTTTCAGTTTCAATTATGCGGCCTTCCCATTCAGGGAGATGAATCCCAAGGGGTTGCGCGAAACGGCGCACTACATCAAAAATCAGGCTAAATCCCGGCTTTTTCTTTTTCGGCTTTTCCTCGTCATCATCTTCGCTTTCCGCTTCCTCTTCTATCTCTTCATTTTTGCCTTTTCCCTTCACCATTGGTGCTCTGCAGAGTCCAAAGGAAAAGGGCTGTCAGACGGGCGTCCTCCTCAAGTGCACCAGCAAGCCCATTCCGGGCTTTGGCCTCGGCGGTCCCCAAGATCTGCTCAAGAGCTGTACGACCAACAACCTCCCAGACTTTCTCCAAAAACTCAGCCAGCTTAACCTCGCGTCCTTCGGCAGTCTCCACTTTCGAATAGCGGCTGAAGATTTCCAGGGCTGGCCCGATGCAGGCAAAAACAAGATCCGCCCCGCGAATGCCTTCTGATTGGAGACGTTCTATCCAATCGCCCACCCTTTCAGGAAGTTCGCGGAGAACACTGCCCCAATCCCCTACGGCTGCCTCCTCTGGCCGGGGGCGACAGATGATATGAACACTCGCGGCGAGGGCGGCAACATCACGAGCGTTAAATCGATGACCCATTTCTGTTGTAACAGGCCATGATGCAGTGATAACCCACCTTGCCTGCAGCATTGCGTTAAGCAGGGCTTCCCAGCCTTCAGTCGTCTTGTGAGCGAATACTACACAACCCATCCCATCTTCCCATAGTATCCGCTTTCCTTCAGCGAAAGCTTGTGTCATCCCTCTTTCAAAAAATTCTTTAGTCTTGGGTACCCCATCCCGGCTGGAGACGGTGGTAACTGTTAATTCCTCTTTCTTGGGAACTAAAGGATTAAAAGGATCAAACGGGTCATGCAAAAGCGGATGGGACGGCAAAAATCGTTTGAGCCAAACAAAGAAAAAGTCGGATAAATCTGCGTATGCCACCGCATCATAATAGGGAGGATCAGTGAATAGCAATTTGGCTGAGTGGGTTGGAAGCGGCAGATCACAAGCATCTGCTATTTGAATTTGTCCCGCAGCCCAATTTGAACCTATTGTCTTAAGATTCGATACCATATTGTCTAGGACCTGGCTGAAACTACCACTAGATTCTGAAATACAAACCCCTTCAGCGAAATCCCATGTAGCCGGTAAATCATGCCTTGTAAAAATTGAACGGGGACATTCAGCTACGGGCTCCCATCTGCAATTTGCGCAAGCAAGCTCTATTAATTTCGATATTGTCAAGACGAGCAGTTCTATCCTCGGTGCCATTCCCTGGGTTTCATTTATTGCTCGTTGAAGAATCTCTCTAATGAGTTCGAGAGACAACTTTTGACGTTCTGTAAAATAATCTCCCCAATTTTGCATTCCATAGACCCGAGGAGAACCAATCGAACGGTGCCCATGTTGCCAAGGTAAGGGTTCGTCGGGTACCCTGCTCAAGCTATTGGGGAGTGGTGTGGAGGCAATTTCCAGCAATTTTATTTGAGCCTTCCGGACAGCATCATAATCTAGCGCCGTTGGTAATCGGTAATTCCTTCCTTGCTCAACAGGTTTAAGAGTTACAACAGCCATAAGGCGCGCGCCGCCATTGCGATTTCCTTTTTTATCAAAAATCACATCGCCTCCGCCCCGCTGAACCGTAAGCTGCGCCCGCACGCGTTCTGGAGAAAGCACTGTACCGCAGCAGAGGCAGGTTGCCTTGGCTCGGGTTACGGTGCCGGGCGGCACTTCTTCATCACTCTTGGGCTCGAATATTTCAAATCGAAGGGCTGTTGTAGGGGTCCCTTGGCGGGATACCTGCCCTTGGGCTGGGCGACCACGCTGGGCCGCCCATGCAGAATCAACAATGGGCCGCAGGGCCCTCTTCCGACTGGCCTTTTTGCAAAGCCAAAAAGAGCGTACAAGCGGAATTTCTGCACCACAATTCGGAGCTTCGCATCGTACCGTGCGCGCCCACAGATAGGCCATCGGTCTCGAACCATCTGGGTCCGAAGGGTAGAATTCAGCAAGTTCCTTCTCCGCTGCTTTTTTAATTTCCTTTCCTACCTTGCGCAGTTCTTCGGCCAGCTCTGGCCCATGGCGAGGGATGTCCTCCAGCATGACCTTGAGGATCAAACATGCGACAGGATTTAAGTCACTGGCGAAGGCCTCGCACCCAAGCCTCAGGGCCTCAAGGGGAATTGACCCTCCACCAGCAAAAGGATCAACCACCAATGGAGTTTCTTCGGGGTGGGCCGCTTTAACCAATCCTCTCCCAACTTCCAGAAAAGTTCGATCGGATGAATGATCCCAATTCGAAGATTCACCGATAAAATAAAGAAGGGCTTTTCTTAAATCTTCATCTTTCGGTCCAACATTTCCTTGTACTTTTGGCAATAATTCACGCGCCTTCTCTCTGAAATCCCCCGGACATTGAGGGTCGCACGGATCGGGTAGCAAAAGGCCCAGCAGCATTGCGCGGCATGAAGCCAGCGGCCGCCTCGCCCACCATAGATGGAGCGTCGACGGATGCCCATGCCGAATCGACTTCTCCCTCGCCGCATGTTTTGAGACCACAGCAATTGGAAAATCAACTTCAGCCAGCCGTTTACATTCCTTTGGGATCATCTAGATTGATTTTCCTTCCACAAGCGAACGGTAAAGCTCCGCTCATCAGCAATGAAATCCGGTTCTGTGCCGTTATGAGCAAACATTCCTGGGATTACCTTTTGCCGTATGCCCATTCCCCTGAAATCAACATACCGATAATCTCGCATTACATTTACGAGCGTCTGGTTGCGTGCATACCGAAGACCAACTTTCAATCCATCAACAGTGACGGTGTTGGGCAATGGACCCGGGCTTCGGACCTCAAGGCGATCGGCAAAAATATTCAACGAAATATCGGTTCCTGCGATGCTGTAGTCACGGTGTACCAGCGAATTGACGATTACCTCTCGCAAGACTTCTTCAGGATAACTAGGTCGATCCACCCGTCTTGCTCCTCCTTCAAGGTGGGCGGTCACCTCCGTATTACGTTTTATAAAATCAAGAGCCTGCTCCACAAGACTGGATTCTAAAAGACTGGGTTCTAAAATCGCCCCATCTTGTGAAAATAAAGGGGTCATGGCTCCTTTCAAATCCTGATCGGCACGGGTTGCATAATCTGGATGATCTCCTGGGTAAGCGATGGCACGAATGCCTGACTGGGGGATGAAGCGTTTGGGATTTTTCCCGAAAAGAAGCATACCATCAATGGTTACAGTCACCAGATCATCTGATTTTATGAGGAGGTCCATGTTAAGCAACAGCCGTTCCCATTCCGCCGCATTTTCATCAGAAGGATATGAGGATCCAAGTACTCGGCCTAAATAATCCTTCAAACGGCGGCGATCCAAATTGTCCAAAGAGCTTCCCGGAACAGGTTTTAATCCGTATTGAATTCGTCCGGAAGCTTGGAACATTCGTTCCAACTCACCCGGATCGAAAAGGCATAAAAAATGAACTCCATCTTTCGTGAAGGCTTCGAACCCAGGAAATCCGTATATACCGGCCTCCCGCGCTGCCTTTATCAACTTCTGTCCACTTTTCACCCTATAATGGTCGGTTACGGCAATAACCTCGATTCCGTTTCTTTTGCATTCATCGATAATGGCGCTATTATAGTCCTCTTCTTTAACAAACTTTGTTTGCTTTTGATGCCTCTGCAAATATTCAAATGGATTAACTTGAAGAGCGCATTTATAAAAACGTGCGCCACCAGGCAGTTCAAGCGCCTTGAGTATGGGATCATTCATTGCCATCGCTTGCCTCCATAATTTTGGCTATCTCCCCCACCAGCTATAAACGTTGCGGGGTCTTTAATTTTGATATTCTTTGATTCCCCCCGAATTCAGAGTCTCAAACGACAATAATATTTGAATTGGTGAGGTTAATTTGGGTGTCTCTTTTTTACTCTGGCCATATAGGGGCTATGCCGCTCTTTCAGATGAAAGCCAATCTTTTTCCTGTCCGCCTTAGGCTGCGTCATGAGTTGGCGAATCGCATCAAAAATCGCCTTGCCCTGGGCATCGTATTTCTTTTCTAATGCTTCCAGTTTACGTGCCAGGTCAGCATTGGAGGCGAGTAGTTTTCGTAACCGAACGAAGGCCCTCATGATCTCGATATTAACTCTGATCGCCCTTGGACTATTCAATACACTCGACAACATGGCTACACCTTCTTCGGTAAAAGCATACGGGGGATAGCGTCGGCCTCCTCTTCCGCTCTTCAGCTTTGAGGTCACAATTTGTGACCTCAAAAAAGCAAACTCTTCTTTGCTCAACTGGAACATAAAATCTGGAGGAAATCGTTCTATATTCCGTTTTACAGCCTGGATCAAAACCTTCGTAGAAACCCCGTAAAGAAATGCTAAATCTTCATCCAGTATGACTTTTTCTTTTCGGATGAGTAGGATTGAATTTTCAATTCGTTCTGCGGGAATTAAGGATGTCGCCTGAGCCATAAGGGTAACCCAAAATTATAATGAAACAGTGATCTCATATGGGTAGCCAAGGATCAAAAACTGTCTTTTCCTGGGCAAAACGTTAATTGCTTAGCCTCTTGAACCGGTCACAATTTGTGACCAGCTCCTTTTTTCTTGCTGAGCGATGCATGCAATCAAGCTGCAATTGTCACGCCTTTCACTCCGGATCTCCCCAAAATGAAATAGGATCATTTATCTCTTTCGTGATCCTAATAATGGTTCCATGATTCTACCGTATATTACCACGTTTATTATCACGTTTTCGGTGGTTATTACCACGTTTCTCCCAGAGGGCATTACGGCCCGTTCCCCCGCATAGGAGTCTCCGTTCTTTTCGCAGGCGGTTCAAAATCACTCGGATCATACCCCGGCTAATGGAAGGGCATGCACGTTCCAGGTCGGAAATAGAAAAGGTTGATGGAAGCCTTTCAATCGCTTGCTCGGATTTCATTGACTACCCCTTTTTCTCTTGGCCATCATAAGATAAGGGCTTTTCCCGAACCTCCATGGCCTGGGTCACAGCATCTATTGACAAATAATAATGATCCACTTTCTTCACTTCATGCCATTTGAGGCGAGCAGTCATGATCCGGGACGTTGTTGAAAATATTCACTTCTCCCTTTCAACCGATTTTTTCTGTCTTTGCATGCAAAAAAAGTTTCGGGTTTCGAGTTCCGCGTTTCCCATAAAACTTCCTTTCTTGCGCCAAGGTGCCAAGGATGCAAGTTTCTGGGGATCGAATCTTTATTCTTGACAAAAGCCTTTTCTTTCATAATTAAAACTCTCATTCATCCCTTTGCCCAATAAGCAGCCCGTTTTTCTTTTAATTGGAAACCGATTCGCTTTTTTGGTGTTTCCTTTGGGGCCATCAGTTGGCGGATGGCCGTAAAAATGGTTTGAATCTGCTCATCATGATCTTGAAGGTGCTTTTCCAATTCCACTAGTTTTCTTGCCACTTCTTTTTGTGACGTCATCATACCCCTGAGGCGGACAAAAGCACGCATGATTTCTAAATTCACTTTGATCGCCCTCGGGTTATTCAATACACTCGACAACATGGCCACACCTTGCTCTGTGAAGGCAAAGACATTCGGAGCATGTTTTAAACCGGGACTTATCACAGATTGTGATAAGTCCCGAATCTCTTGGCGGGTCAATGTGAACATGAAGTCATTTGGGAAACGGTCCTTGTTCCGACGAACTGCCTGATTTAATACTCTTGTCTCAACACCGTAGAGTTGAGCCAAATCTCTGTCCAGCATAACTTTCTGTCCGCGAATCAGATAGATCACCCGTTCGATCCGCTGGGCAGGTATTAAAGCCACTTCACTTTTCATATTCCTAGGCTCATCTCCTCTATGATTATGTGGTCGCAATTTGCGACCACCTGCACTGTGGGGTCCGGTCTTTAATCTTGATATTCTTTGATTCCCCCCGAATTCAGAGTTTCAAACGACAATAATATTTGAATTGATGAGGTTAATTTGGGTTTCTCTTTTTTACCTTAGCTATATAGGGGCTATGCCGCTCTTTCAGATGAAAGCCAATCTTTTTCCTGTCCGCCTTAGGCTGCGTCATGAGTTGGCGAATCGCATCAAAAATCGCCTGCATTTGTCCGTCATGATCCTTCAAATGACGTTCTAACTCCTCCAGTTTTCGAGCGAGTTCTCTGTGTGACGACAGCACCTGGCGCAGCCTGACAAAAGCCCGCATGATTTCGATGTTGACTTGAACCGCTCGTTCGCTATTTAGAACTGAAGACAGCATCAATATTCCATGCTCCATGAACGCATACGGAGCGTACTTGATGTGTTGGCCACGCTTTAAGGTCACATTTTGTGACCTTAAACGGGGTGCCATAACATCGGCCCACCAAATTCTTGCTTCTTGGGTGGTCAATTGAAACATAAAGTCTTCCGGAAACCTGCCTTTATTTCGCTTGACCGCCTGGTTTAGAACTTTGGTGGACACACCATAAAGAACGGCTAAATGACGATCGAGCATCACCCTCTGGCCACGAATTAGGAAGATTAATCGCTCGATCCGCTCAACAGGAATTACGGCGACATTCTTTTCCATTTCCGCTTTCCTATTTTTCACTCTTTCAGCCATTCGATTCGTTATCATTCCTCCCGGCCTTTGAAGTCTGTCAAATCTTCCCGTATCTGCATAGGTTGAGTCACAGCATCTACTGACAGATAATAATGGTCAACTTTCTTCACTTCGTGCCATTTGAGGCGGGCGGGGTCTTTAACCGGATCCTGTAGCTTCGGTTCCTCCTTGCAGTTAGTGACGATATAGAGCCAGTAGCAATCTCGCCTGTCCTCTGCAACCCGCCGCTCATTCGGAGTCAGCAGGACCGTCCCGGAATCCCCCCCAATCCCTTTGATTTCAATAAGCCGCAGCTCCCCGGAGTTCAGATCCAGGCTGGTGATATCATAGCCAAGATTCTTCTCATGGACGTCATAAACCTGGCGGCCTTGGGCAGCCTCATGTTCTATGACTATCCGCATGGCAACCGCCTCGGTCTCTAAATCCGGACGGAGGCGGCGCATTTCGGGTGTTTCCCGTTCCGGATGGGGCAGAATCAGAACGCTGGTGATTCGCTCTACTCCTTGAAGCGAGAGGGCCTTTTGGCGTCCCAGTTCCTGGCGCCGCCTCTCCCGCCGGGCGAGAAGTTCGGCATGTCGTGCTTCAGCCTGGGCCAGGCGCCCCTCCGCTCCGGTAACTTTCTGTTCAACTTCCGAGGCTGCCCGGCCAATCTCTTCGTCTGCTTTTTGTAAAAGCTCCGTCAGGGAAAACTCTATGTGCTCGGCAATGTTTTCAATCTCATGAATTCGTTCAGCGCGAACCTCTTCCAGAAAAGGCGTGAGCGCATGCTCGTTAAGCCATGCGGTGGCCTCGGAGGAAACCGCGACGGGAGGAGGATTTTGTGGGGCATCCGTTGGCATGAAATTCCCGAGTATGCCGGGGTCCTGGATTTGGGATTTACCATTGTCTCCAATTTCCACTGCAAAGAGGCGTTCGTGAATCACTTGGCCAAGGCCGTCCACCACCCGAGCTCGGTAAAAATCCAGCCGGGCGGGAGACTCATGCTGAAGGGAATAGAAACAGGCCCCTTTCCCGAGATGTTCCTGCGCCAGATTCAGGTCGTGCCTTCTGAGGGCCTCAAAAAGAGGATGTCCCGGAGTGACCCATTCGAGGTTATTCTTCTCGGCAATCTCCCGG
>JAURYC010000183.1 GCA_030654105.1 Deltaproteobacteria bacterium | reverse complement strand
TTTAATTCCATTTTTTTAAATATTTTCTGGCAATGCGGCAGGCCTGGTCAGGGAAACGATCCGCGAGCAGCCCGATCGCAAAAAGGCAGTAACGGGCATCGGTGTAGATGGCAGGATCGCGGGGGCGCAGGGAGAAGGGCTCTTCCGGGGAGAACAGGGTTTTCCGCAGAATCTCCCCAGCCTGAGGGTGATGGATAAAAATTCCTCCAGTGCCGATAAGATGTCCTATGTTGGTCAAGTCTTTTCCGTGCTGCACGTAGTACTGCCCCTGAGGGCCCCAAAGCGTTTCAATGGTGCCCGCGTGCCGCTCCATGGCGGCTTGGGCGGCACAGGCCGCCAGGGCGAAGTCCAGGTCCCGGCCCTCCTCGGACCGAGGAAGAGTTTCCACGCTCCGGGAGAGGCTTTGCAGTTTCTGCAAAAGGTCGGGGTGGGAGAAGCGGGCATTTTTCAAAATCCGCTCCTGGCCGCAAAGCTTGAGGATGAAACTGGCGTTGTAGCGGATCCCCAGATCCCCTTCCACGGTGCGTTTGGCCATCGGTTCAGGCAGGCCTTTGCAGACCACCCCGGCCTGAACCGGGTTCCCCAGGCCGATAGAGTGCACGTCGGTCGTAGCTCCGCCGATATCGACGACCACCAGATCACCCAGCCCGCGTTCTGAGGCTGTCCCCTGAGAGAGCAGCTGGGCGGCGCTCAGGACGGCTGTAGGAGTCGGCATGAGGATTCCTTCCACGAATTCCTCTGCCTTCTTCAGCCCCTTGGCCTCGATGATCCGTTCAATGAAAACCTTGCGGATCATGGCCCGGGCCGGCTCAACGTTTAACACATTGACCTCGGGCATGACATTGTCCGTAACCAGCGTCGTCTTGCCGGAGAAAGATAGAATGTCATTCACTTCATCGGCGGCTACTTTATTACCGGCGATCACGATCGGGCAGCGCACCTGGCTCTGGGCAAGCTTCTTAGCGTTTTCCAGGATGACCTCGCTGTTCCCGCCATCGGTTCCCCCGGCCAGGAGAAGGATATCGGGCTTGAGAGCTTCCAACTCTTGCAGCTCCCTGGAAGAAAGCCGGAAGGAATAAACTCTGATGACCTTGGCTCCAGCGCCCAGAGCCGCGCGCCGGGCTGCTTCCGCAGAGAGTTCCGGGATGAGCCCAATGGTAACCATGGCCAGCCCCCCTGCGGCGCTACTACTCGACAGTTTACAGCTGAAGGTACTGTTACGGATCTTGGGCGGGAGGAGATCGAGCGCCTCGCGCAGACCTACCATGATATCCGTTTCCACGGTTGTGCAACTCTGAGCGTAGGCAACGATCTCTTCAGCCGCAAGGTCAATGGCTTGAATCTTGGTGAAGGTACTGCCGAAATCGATGAGTAATGCCAGGGACATAAAAAAAGTAATGAGTTCGGAGAAACAAGATCGACACGTATCAAGGAGCAGGGGACGAAGCGCTTACAGAAGAACTTACTCCGAACTCCGAACTCCTGACTCCGAACTGCAGTTAAGGTCTTTCTTCAAATCCTCGATGACTTTCTTGGGGGAAACCCCGGGGGGATAGACGCGGTTGAACTTCATCTCCAGAAAGCGTCTTTCTACTTCTTCCCAGCCTTGCTTACCCACAACGAGATTTCCTCCCACAACCAGGTGGATATGGCCAATCCCTGCTTCGATACAGTTTTCGCGGAAGCCACGGCACTCTAATTCTCCATGGCCGCAAAGCGAGGCTACGAGGATGGCATCGGCCGCCGACTCGATAGCCGCCCGGATAAAGTCCTCTTGAGAGGAGAAAGTCCCGATGTTGACCACCTTGAACCCTTCACTCTCCAGGGCGTAAGCCATGATTTTATTCCCTACGACATGGGCATCAACACCCAAAACGCCGAGGACGACCGTCTTTTTCCCGCTCATTTTTAGGCCTGTATTTTCCCCTTTTTTTTCCATAAATTTCTGAAAAAAGGCATAACCAGAAGAACGATGGAAATAACCATCAGGCTGCCGCTTACTGGACGGCGGAAAAAAATCGACCAATCATTTCCTTCCCCGATCATCGTGGTTAAAAAGTAGCTTTCAGCCAAAGGACCCAGAATGACTCCTAGAATCAGGGGAGGAATGGGAAGGGCATACCTGCGCATAAAATAGCCCAGGATGCCAAAGATGGCCATAAACCAAACATCGGCAGTGTCATTGCGCAGGGCAAATGCCCCGATCAGGCAGAAAGTAATGATGAATGCCCCCAAAATATTTTCAGGAACCCGCATTAATTCGGAAAAAAACCTGGCAGTGAACAACCCGGTGAGGATCATGATCAGGTTGCAAATGAGCATTCCAACGAAGATGGTGTATACCGCTTCCGGGGTTTTGGTAAAAAGGAGCGGCCCGGGCTGGATGCCGTGGAGGAGAAAAGCGGCCATCATAACTGCTGTTGCCCCGCTCCCGGGGATGCCCAAGGTAAGCAAGGGGATCATAGCGCCGCCTGTAGAACCGTTGATGGCCGTTTCCGAAGCAACGAGCCCTTCCCAGGAGCCGTTGCCGAAATTTTCCGGATGCTTAGAAACTTGTTTTTCCACCCCGTAGCTGACGAAAGAAGCCACCGTGGCGCCAGCTCCGGGGATTGCCCCTATGACTACCCCGATCCCCAGGCCGCGGAGAATCGTTGCCTTCAGGCGCCACAGTTCGTTAAAACGTGGTAGCTGGGTCTTAGGCCTGATACGCAGGACTTCCATGGTTTCCTTATTTTTTAGGGTTAGTTGTTCAAGAACTTCTCCAATGGCAAAAAGGCCGATCAAGACGGTTACGAAATTTATCCCGGTCTCCAGGATTCGCGAACCGAAAGTAAAGCGCGGGACGCCGTAAATATCATCCATCCCCACCGTTCCCAAAAAAATACCGATGAAAAGGGAGATGAGAGCGCTACCGATAGAGCGAGTTCCGATGACTACGACGCTGGCCAACCCTAAAAAGACCACGGCGAAGTATTCACAAGAAGAAAAGGAGAGGGCCACTTTGGCAAATGGAGGGGAGGCCACGGTCATGATCAGGGCGCTGAAAAATCCGCCGAGGGCGGAGGTCATAATGGCCATCCCGAGGGCTTTGGAAACAAAACCCTTCTTGTTCAGCTTGTATCCTTCCCAAGTAGTAGGGACATTCATCGGATCGCCTGGAATGTTGAAAAGAATGCCCGTGATGGAGCCCCCGAATACCCCCCCACAGTAAATGCCGATCATAAGCAATAGAGAAGGGACAATCTCCATTAGGTAGGTAAAGGGCAGTACCAGGACAATGGCATTGAGCATGGTGATACCCGGAAGAGCCCCGGCGAGGACCCCGATGGTCAGGCCTATAAGGATCATCCCG
>JAURYC010000182.1 GCA_030654105.1 Deltaproteobacteria bacterium | reverse complement strand
TTCATAATTTGAGGAAGATATCCAACCGCGGTCTTTCTGAATCGCGGCTGACAACGGCGAACTCTTTGTCTACCCTTAATATGCCAATATGCCTCGGGCATTGACTCTGAGATGCCCAAGAATTTACCAATCCATGGGCCATCCAGCCGTAGCTCCGGCATCAACGAAGAAGGTCTGCCCAGTGATGTAATCCGAAGCATCGGAAGCCAAGAGAAGAAGGACCCCCGTGAGATCCCTGACATCACCCAATCTCTTGATCGCAACTCTACTCATAATAGCGGAAAGACGGGACGGGTCTTCCAGCCAACTTGCAGTCATGGGTGTTTTGATGTACACAGGTCCGATGGCGTTAACTGTAATATTATACTTCGCCCACTCCAGAGCCAGGACTTTGGTCAACTGCATGACCCCTGCTTTGCTCGCTCCATAAGGGCCCAGCCAGGGGACACCGATCACTCCTCCTCCAGAGGAGATATTGATGATTTTCCCCCGCTTTTGTTTGATCATGATTTTCCCCACTGCCTGGGAGCAAAAGAAGACCCCCTTTAGGTTGGTGTCGATGATTGTATCCCAGTCTTCCTCGAGGAGTTCTTCTGCGGGTTTCCGGGTGTTCGTTCCGGCATTGTTTACCAGGATATCTATTCGCTGGAATTGCTGGAGGGCTTTATCGACCATGACGGTTATATCTAGGCAATTCCTCACGTCGGCAGCGATAGCCAAGGATTTTCTCCCCAATGTCCGAATCTGCTGAGCTATAGTCTCGCTTTCGGAGAAGTTTCGGCTGACAACTACAACATGGGCCCCTGCCTTGGCCAAGTCTATAGCGATCCCCTGGCCAATGCCCTTACTTCCTCCGGTGACAATGGCGACGCGCTCCTTAATATTGAAAATTTCGAAAGGGTTTTCTTTCATCAGGCAAAGGCCTATCCCTTCAAAGATAAAAAGGTAGTTGGGGAAATTTAGGGGTAGCCCTATTTATTACTGCCTTCTGCCCGTATACTTTAGCAACCATTCGTTTATCTTGTCAAGGCTTAATACAGCGGTGGACATGGACTACCTGGACCTGCTTATTTTTTGCGCCATCCTGAGTTTCTGGCTGGCAGTGTGGGTGTTCGAAAAAAAGATGCACGGATAAAAACTGGCCCAAGACCTAAGGTACAAGGTCCAAGGTTCATAATATAAATGTTGACAAAGTTTTTTTATCTACTAAAATCGGGGTTGCAATTTTTCCTTCTGGACGTGGTAGTGGAGAAAGAAAAGAGACAAGGGGGGGGTAATTCATGAAGGTGATTGGAGTCCACCTGGATCGCTGCACGGGGTGTAAGACCTGTGAGCTTTATTGTGCGGTAGAGAGGGGAAGTAACGGGAAAACGCTGCTGAAAGCTGCCCAGGAAACCCCCTTGCCCCAACCGCGGCTCCGGGTGGAAGGAAACAATGAATTTACCTTCCCCCTGCAGTGTCGCCACTGCCTTCAGGCTCCTTGCCTGAATGCCTGCCTCAACGCCGCTCTGGTCCGCGATCCGGAAACAAATCTTGTGCTGGTCCGGGAGGAACGCTGCATCGCCTGCTGGACCTGTACCCTGTTCTGTCCCTTTGGGGTTATTTTCCCCTGGCCGGAAAGAAAATTCGCTCTCAAATGCGACCGGTGTGCCTTTATGGAAAACCCCGTCTGCCTGGAAGTTTGCCCTTGTCAAGCCTTGGAGCTTGTAGAACTCGAGGATTTCGAGAAAATCCCTGGCCAGAGGCGGGCGGAAGTGGGCAAAACACTGGCCGGGAAAAAAGAAAAGGGCTTGCTTTTACTCGATCTGGGAGAATAATCGATACGCTGGGATAGTGTAGCGTCTTACCCCGCTCCTTCAAGGTGGAACCACCGACTCATTTTGGCAAGCGCAGCGGTCTTCCGCCTGGCTCCCTGGAGCGGCTTTGACATATTCTACTAATTTCTGAGCCGCTACAATAGGCGTTATTCGAAAAAACGATTTGAAACGGGAGAGCTGGCATGGAAATGATTCATTTTAAAACCGTTGACCCCATCAGTCAGGAACTTTTGCAGTCTGCTTCCAACCGGGGAATAAAGGTTCACTGGGACCGCTATGAAAGGCTTCAGCCGCAGGATGGATTTCTCCGGCTCGGCCTGAGTTGTCCGTTCGGTTGTTTGCAAGGACCCTGTCGGATTGATCCATTTGGTCGAGGACCCGACCGGGGGATTTGCGGCTTGGATAGGGACGGGATGGTCTCTGCCCTCTTGTTGCGCCTTACAGTGCAGGGAGCGCTGGAAGCCATGAAGGAACTTCCCAGCTTGGAAAAAGTCCCTCCATTATTCTGCTCAGCCCCTCTGGATAAAATTGTCCGCCGGGCAACAAAAAAACTTGGAGGACAGGAACTTTCGCTGAGGGAGATCTCTGATGCTGCTTTTCTTCTGCAAAGGCCCTTGGCGTCGCCCGAAGCTTTAATCCTTAAAGCCTTACGCTTGGGAGTATTAACTTTGGGCTTGTTGGAGATAAAAAAGATTGGGGAAAAGGTTCCGCGCCGTTCCTCTCTCCAGGCAGGATATGGTCTGCTTGCCGATCGGGACCGGATGATCGGGGTATGCGGTCAGCCTTCCCGCAAGTTTCTGGAAGCCTTTGCCAAGCAGGCTTCGCCAAACCTTCGCCATCGCAGCCCAATCGTTTCTTTAGGAGATTGGATTCCAATAGATGGCGGGTTTTTGCCCTGCGTCTGCACTTCGGGTGAAGCGGAGTTATTGTTGGCCTCCGGTAAGATTCATCTCCTGATCGCCGGACCGGGTACCGATCCCTCTATGGCCGAGCTTTGCCGCAGCCTGGGGATTCCTTTCATTTCTTCCCAAGATCCCCAGGAGGCCAAGAAAATTTTGCGGCTCGCCCAAAAGAAAGCTGATATTTCTTCCCCCACAGGCTTCACCCCGGATCCATCTCTTATAGAGGAAACGGGAGTGATTCTGGACGTCCAGGCATTGGCAGAACTCTTGCAAAAAGCGCGAGCCAAAAAGCTGTTCCTTCTGGGAGGCGCAGACACTCCCCAGCAGCCTCTGGGCTGGATTCCAGTGGAGGTGGCCTCCGCTCTGCGAGGAGAAAAAGGATGCCTGGTAGCCGCTTGGGGAGATGCTGCCTTGTGGATTCTTAAAAAAGGACTCGCTTCTCGGGGCAACCAACCCCCCGTTTACATCCTGGATGAGCAGGCGGGACCTTTGCTGGCCTTGAAAGCGTTGGGTGCCATAAAGAAAGGGGATGCCTTGCAGATATGTTTCTCGAGCCTGAAAAGTTGCCGCGATCTGGCCATCGCCCTGGGGTTGGCCAGTTTGGGCCTTAAGATCAGCGTGGCGGTTCCTCTTCCCCTCTGGGGAAGTGAGAAGGTTCGTACTCTGCTTGCGGAAAAGCTAACGGCTCAAGGGGGAAGCCTGACCCATTTTGACCACCCCCCCCATGCCCAGGAAATCTTAGATTGGTTCTTGAGGAAGGAAGCCTAAAGAAAAAATGGAATGCGTGATTATTGGCGGCGGGGCCGCAGGGCTGCAGGCCGCCCTCCATTGCCGTCGATGTTGGCCAGAAAAATCCGTCCTCCTTATTGAAGCCGAAGGAGACGTAGGATATTGCAACCCTCTTTTGCCCCAGTTCATGGCCGGGCAGGTAGAAGAGGAGAAGCTTTTTTTCTGGCAGCCGGCGGAAGATCCCCTGCTGCAGATCCGTAAGGGAATAAAAATTCGGTCCCTGGACCGGCCCACTCAAAGCCTCAACCTGGATAACCAGGAGAAGATCCGATATGAACGATTGATCCTGGCCCCCGGGGGGCAACCGATCCTTCCTCTTTTACGGAGGGAAGATCTACCCGAAGGAATCTTTCCTGTCCGCACCCTTGCCACGGCCCGCAAGATCCGGGACTGGCTTTTAAAGCATAAAGAAATCGTGGTCCTCGGGGGCGGATTGGTGGGGGTAAAAACAGCGGCCTATTTACAGCTGGCGGGGTTTGCTGTATCCCTGGTGGAGAAAGAAGATCACCTCTTGCCCCAAGCCTTGACCAAACCCTCAGCCAGGCTGGTAGAACGGCATCTCCAGCGGTTAGGAATTCGCCTCTTTTTGGGATGCCTCCTGGAAGATATCCAGGAAGAAAAAGGAATTCTGAAGTCGGCCAAGGTGAGCGGGCAGTGGATTCCGGGTGAGACCCTGTTAATCGCCGTTGGGTCAACCCCCAATATAGATTTTCTTGAAAATTCCGGCTTGCTCCAAGATAAAGAACTTCTGGTTTCTCCTGCTCTCCAAACCGCTGATGCCAATATTTTTGCCGCCGGAGACGCCGTTACCATATCGACTTCCGGGGGAGAAAAGCATAAACCCTGGACTTGGCCCCAGGCAGTCACCCAGGGGAAACTGGCCGCGGAGAATCTTTTCCGCTCTGTGCCTCTTCCTCTGAATGTCTTGACCCGCCCTAACTCTATGAATCTCCAAGGGCTATCCATCGTGATCCTGGGAGCCCCTACCCCGGACGCCGCAATCATCTCTCATGACCGGACGGCGGAAGGGATCTACCGGGAGCTCTTCCTCCGCGGCCGGAAAATTGTGGGGGGAGCCTTGGTGGGGGATATTTCCGGGGCAGGTCTTTTACATTTCCTGATGATCAACGGGAGCGAAGTCGATGGTGATGTGGCCAGGTTTCTAAAACCTCAATCCCGGGTTTTTTACCAACTCCTTCCGTCCTCCAAGAGACAGCGACGGCGAGCCCGAATTCTTTTCCCCAAGGAGATGCTTTCATGATCATTCGCCAGGAAATTTGCGTCGGTTGTGGGCGCTGCCATCCCTACTGCCCGACCCATGCCATCCACTTTCAAGACCTGAAAAGCGCGGTGGATCAAGAAGTCTGCTATGAATGCGGCTGTTGCCTTCGGGCAGAAATCTGTCCGGTGGAGGCTATTGAAGACTCCCCCCAGGTCTACGATTACCCCCGGGCGCTGCGAAAATATTTCAGCGATCCCAACGCCACCCACGCTCTCACGGGAATCCAGGGCCGGGGCACCGAAGAATCAAAAACCAACGATGTGACTCTTCGAGTTGGTCCGGGCGAGGTGGGAATCGCCATTGAAGTGGGCCGGCCGAATATCGGCATGAACCTGACCAACATCCAGAAGATCACCCGGGCCCTGGCCCGAGCAGGGATTCATGAAATCGAACCCAACAACCCTTTCCAAGACATGATTCAAGACCACTCGACTGGCGACCTGAAACCGGAGCTGATGGGGGAACGGGTGCTAAGCGCCATCATCGAAATTCAGGTGAAGCGCGATCGGCTCCGACATATTTTGCGTACGATTAAGGAGGTGGCCCGGGAAGTGGACAGCGTTTTTTGCTTGGATGTTTACACGCTGCTGGAACCGGGGCTTACAGTTCCTCCGGAAGTTTTGGAGATCATTGAATCAGAAGGGTTGTCCTGGCGGCCCAATGCCAAAATCAACCTGGGCCTGGGACGGGCTTGGGAAAGGAAGAACTCATGACCCACAGCTTGCATCGCGAAGGAACCATCAGTTCACTGGAGCGGGACTACGCTCTTTTCATCTATCCGGCACGGGGGTTCAACTATAATGGGAGCGGCCCGAAAGTGCGCCGGATCATGGAGCTCCTTTACCTGGAGGCACCTTCGAACATGATCGTCTCCACCCTCCGACGCAACCTTTACAGTGGCGTCCGCCCGGAGGAAGTGCTGGAAAGCATCAAGGACGGGGCCCGCATCTACTCCGCCTTCAACAACCGGGAAAAGTTGAAGGAGGCCCTGGTCGGGATCAAGAAACTGGACGAGGGGATTTCGGTGGTCGTAAGCGGTCTCATCGACCAGGTTCGGGAAATGGCTGCCGAGATCAACTTGAACCCGCACACCATCAATCTTTCCCTCGGGATCCATGGGCGCACAGATCGACTCCCTCCTCCGGACATCCGCCAGTTCACCACCATGTGCGGCCATGGGATGGTTTCGCCAGCCCTGGTCCGGGATGTAATCCGCAGGATAAAGAAAGGAAGACTCGCTCTATGGGAAGGAAGCATTATTTTGGCCGCCCCCTGCACCTGCGGGATCTACAACCCCCATCGTTCCCAAGAAATGCTCCATGATCTCGTCCCTCTTTATACGGTGAATCGATGGTAACCCAACGGGTAAAAAGCTTCTTATCATTTATCCCTTTTTGGCTCAAACATTTTTTCAAAATTTAATAGGACGCAGATAACCGCAGAAACAAAAAAGACGCTATGCGCATAGCGCTAAGCGCCAAGCGACTTTCTGTGTACATCCGTGTCCAAAAAGGAAATTCCCATACAATTTAATTACGATGGGCCCCATAGCCGCCCAATAAATATCTTGGCCAAGCCATAGAGTAAGGGAAGACGAAAATCCATGAGAAAAAGGAGGGAAACATGAAAAAAGGAAGAGGGTTATTATTCTTGCCGTTAGTTTTATTTCTGGCTATTTTGTTTCTTGTCCCGAATGAATCACTGGGGCAAAAATTTCTCACCAAGCCCATAGAATTCGTCTGCCATGCCGCAGCCGGAGGGGGTAGTGATATCATGGCCCGCATGATGCAGAGTATAATTGTAAAGGAAAAACTTTTCACTCACACGATCGCGGTAGTCAATCGACCCGGAGGCGGCGGAGCCATAGCCTTTGCCTACGTGGCGGGGAAAAAGGGCGACCCCCATTTCTGGCTTACCGCGACCACCAGTTTTCTCACCACCCCGCTTCTGGGCAAATCCAAGTACACCTACAAGGACTTCACTCCCCTGGTCAATCTCGCCTATGATGACTTCTTCGTCACCGTGAAGGCCGATTCGCCGTACAAGACGATGAAGGACCTCATCGCCGATGCCAAGAAAAGGCCGGGACAGATCAACACCGGCGGCACCTACGCCCCCGGAACGGATGCCCTCATCTCCCATATGATCGAAAAAGCGGCCGGCGTGAAGTTCAACTATATCCCCTTCAAGAGCGGGGGGGAAGCCATGGTGGCTCTCCTGGGAGGAAATCTGGACATGTTCTATCCCAACCCGGGAGAAGCCCTGGCCCAGGTGGAAGCCAAGAAGGTGCGCATCCTGGCCGTGGCCAGCGAGAAACGGATGGCGGCGGTGCCGGACATCCCCACGCTGCGAGAGCTGGGAATCAACGCCACGTTCCAGCAGGTCCGCAGCATTGCGGCCCCCAAGGATCTTGCCCCCGAAGCGATTCGCTTCTACGAAGAGCTTTTCCGCAAGCTGGCCGAATCCAAGATGTGGAAGGAAAAATATATCCAGGAGAATATGCTGACCTGGGATTACAAAAACAGTGCGGAGACCGGCAAGCTGTGGGAGGCCAACAATGAGGCCTGCACCCGGGTCATGAAGGAAATGGGGGCAATCAAATAGGATGCCTCGCCGGAGGGGAAGTTTATACCTCCCCTCCGGGCATTCTTGTCCGCCAAGGGGAGAGGGTCTTTCTATGAAAAAGGGGCTGATCATCGTAAGTATAATCCTCATGGGAATGTCGCTTCTCGGGATGATCGAGTCATCCAAATTAGAGAGAACGATGAAGATGGGCATAGGGATTAACTTTTTACCCTTCTGGATGTGTGCCATCATCGGGGCTCTGGCTCTAACACTTTTTGTAAAGGCACTCCGGGGAAGAATAACCGATGCCGATAAGCCGGTCTTCCCTAAGGAGAATATGCCCCGGGTGGTGTTTATGGCGATCTTCCTGCTCGCTTACCTAATCGTGTTCGAGATCATCGGTTATACCTATGCCACTTTTTTATTCTTTGCGGCCATGATCTTTTTTCTTCAGAGATCCAGGATGATGGGGGCCGTATTCTTCGGAGCCGTATTTACCGCTTTATTGTATGCCATATTTAAATTATGGCTGAAATCTCCCTTACCGAGCGGACCCTTCGGCATTTAAAATGAGAATTGGGGGGCATATATATGTTTGATAACTTACTGTTGGGTTTCTCGCTGGCTATTTCTCCAGTCAATATATTCTCATGCTTCGTTGGGGTAACGCTCGGGACCATCATCGGGGTTCTGCCGGGCATCGGGCCAGTCGCTGGCACGGCCATGCTCATCCCCTTCACCTTTGGAATGGATGCCACTACGGCCATGATCATGCTGGCGGGGATCTACTATGGGGCCATGTACGGCGGCTCTACGACTTCCATCCTGGTAAATCTACCCGGCGAATCAGCTTCGGTCATGACCTGCCTCGATGGGTACCAGATGGCCCGGAAGGGCAGGGCGGGCGCGGCCCTTGGAATCTCCGCCATCGGTTCCTTCATCGCCGGGACCCTCAGCGTGATCGGCCTGATGCTGCTGGCCCCCCCGCTGGCCGATTTTGCCATCCGCTTCGGGCCGCCGGAATATTTTGCGCTCATGGTTCTGGGAATGACTCTGGTAGTGGCGCTGGTGGGAGAGGATTTAATTAAAGGGCTGATTGCCGGGGCTTTTGGAATTTTCCTGGGAACGATCGGGCTAGATCCAACCAGCGGCATTGAAAGGTTCTCCTACGGAATTCTAACCCTTATGGATGGGCTTAGCTTTGTAAGCGTATCGGTGGGTTTATTCGCGGTCTCGGAAGTTTTAGAGATGGGGGAAAGGTCTTTGGAAACTCCGAGCTATATAGAAAAAATCTCCAATCTACTCCCCAATTGGCAGGATTGGAAGGATTCTACGCTGCCCATGCTGCGGGGCAGTGTCATTGGATTTTTCGTCGGCGTTATGCCGGGGGCCGGTGCCACTATCGCTTCTATGTTAGCGTATGCCACCGAAAAGAAACTATCCAAGCATCCGGAAAAATTCGGTACCGGGATCATAGAGGGAGTGGCTGCGCCGGAAAGCGCGAACAATGCGGCCACCGGCGGCGCTATGGTTCCACTTCTCACCCTGGGGGTCCCAGGTTCCGGGACCACCGCGGTCATGCTGGGGGCCTTGCTGATCCATGGATTAAGGCCGGGACCATTGCTTTTTGAAAAACACCCGGACTTTGTCTGGACGGTGATTGCCAGCATGTATATCGGTAACGGCATGCTCTTAATCCTGAATTTACCTCTGGTGGGAATATGGGCCAGAATGTTAAAAATCCCCAACACTCTTTTGATGCCCCTCATCCTTGCCTTTTCCGTGGTCGGGGTATATACCGTCAATAATAACCTTGGTGAAGTCTGGGTCATGTTCGTGTTTGGGATCATCGGCTATTTCATGAAAAAATTTGGCTTCCCCCCTGCACCCGTTGTCTTGGCCCTCGTACTGACCCCGCTGATGGAGAACGCGATGCAGCAGTCTTTACAGATGTCCCATCAAAATTTTTCCATTTTCTTCACCCGCCCCATTTCTTT
>JAURYC010000181.1 GCA_030654105.1 Deltaproteobacteria bacterium | reverse complement strand
AGAACACAGAGTTTTTCATAGAGTAAATGAATAATAATAAATCAATTTTCTGGCCATTAAGGAGCCGAGGTTTCACCTTCTTTGTTCATTTTATTATTCTCTGTGGCCTCGGTGACCTCTGTGGCAATAAAATTTGAAGAGATTTCCTTTAAAACCATTTCCATTACTTGGGGAATCGATGCCTGAACTTCGGGGGACAGGTCTGTTCCCCAGGAGATTTCCTTGGGCTGGATACCGATGATGACCACATCTTCTGGGCAATGCCCTAAAGCCTTGGCCAGTTCCAGAACTTCCAGGAGGCCCACATCATGGGTTGAAAACTTTCCACCTCCACTCAGGTCCTTTACCTTTTCTGGAGTAAAACGCACGACCGTACCCGGCTTCAGGTTCATTTCAGCGGCATCGATCAGCAGCAGCTTAGAGGCTTCCCGGAAAAAATCAAGCAGTCCGATTCCCGCCACACCTCCATCGTAAACTTCAACCTCGGCAGGCAGGTCCTTCTTTTGCAACTCTTGGGCTACATGAACGCCTACCCCTTCATCCTTGAGCAAAAGGTTTCCCACCCCGATGATCAGAGTTTTGCCGGCCACCGGTTTGCCTTCTTCCTGGTGATTTCCGCGTTGGCGAAACTCGTACCCCGCTTAAACGAACTCCACCTTCAGGAGATGCGTAGAACACGAGATGCAAGGGTCATATGCCCTGACCAGCATTTCCAAGGACAGACGAATCTCCTCCTGAGGCCGGTCCAGAACCTGGGGAAGCAAGGCTTCCATATCCTTCTGGATGTTGGCATGATTTTGGTTTGTGGGAATGATGCAGTTGGCCTCAACACAAATCCCGTTCTTGTCGTAGGTGTAGTCGTGGAAGAGGATGCCCCTGGGCACGTCAACGGATCCCACACCCCTTCCGGCCTTCAGCAAAATCCGCCGATCTTCTTCCTTCAATCCTTTATCCAGGAGTTCATCGATCAAGCGGATACTTTCATCCAGGGCGTGAACCACCTCCACGACTTGGACCACGGTGTTCATGAAGGGATTATAGCATGGGGCCTTCAGGCCTAACTCTTCGGCCGCTTTTTGGGCCCTCGCGGGGAGCTGGTCATGGTTGTTGTTGAACCGGGCCAGCGCTCCGACCATATAAGAATCCCGCACGTGTTTGGTGTATTTGGCCGTCGATTGCGGAACCAGGTACTCATTGGTCCAGTTCCGATAGTTTGCCACGGGGGTTGTGCCTGCATCCGTGGAGGCGATTACTCCCTCGTACAGGGCGTACTCTTCCTTCGATTTCAAGGATATGTATTCCGTCTCCCGTTGGAAATCGGGAATTTTGAGGGTTTTGAATAACGCCAGGGTTGCTTCCAGGTCCGGGCCAGCGGCCACCAAGCGTCGGCGTATTTCCTTGATATCCTTGATTTCAGGCAACTTGGTGAATCCGTTTACGGTGGGCGTAATGGGATGAACCGTACGGCCACCAAAAACATCGCAGAGGTCATTGGCCAGTTTTTTCATGCGCAGAGCCCGTACAACCACTTCGGGGTGGGTTTGCACTAAGGGAAAGACGCTGGGCGCCCCCACAAAATCCGGTGCGGCCAAAAAATAGGAGTGGAGCACATGGCTTTGCAGGTTCTCTCCCTGAATGAGGATGCGGCGCAAAAGCCGGGTCTGTTCGGAAATTTTGACTCCCATGGCTGCTTCCGTGGCTTGCAGGGAGCAAAGAGTGTGTCCGATCGAACAGATGCCGCAGATGCGGGAGGTAATATGGGCGATTTCCAGGTAACTCCGCCCCCGGACAAAGGCCTCAAAAAAGCGTGGGGCTTCTACAACTTCCCACTTACATTCTTCGATCTTTCCTTCCTTCACGTTGACAACAATATTACCGTGCCCTTCGACGCGGGTTAGGTGATCCACGTTGACGTTGATATTTTTCATTTGGCTACCTCCGAATATCCTAAAAAAATGCGAAATTGACTAATGGCCTGCTCCACGGTGAGACCATACTTCTTGAGGACTTCCTTCTCCGCATTGGTGTTCGGATCCGGGACGAGCCCGCGGCATCCGGCGCAGTTATCGCGATACGTGGGACACCAGGCTCCACATCCGGCCCGGGTTATCGGCCCTAGGCAGGTGAGTCCCAGCTCGAAAACGCACACATTGCCCGTCCGCTTGCATTCCACGCAGACCGGATAGGTGGGAATCTCCGGCTTCTTGCCCAGGAGCAGGGCTTTGGTCACCTTCACAAATTCATCCTTGTGGATGGGGCACCCGTGGATGTAATAGTCCACCGGCACCACGGCGTCGATGGGCCGGGCGGCGAAGGTTTCGTACCAGTCGGCCTTATCCCCATAGACGTATTTCCTGACATCCTCGAGGGGTTGGAAGTTTTTCAGGCAGTTCACTCCGCCAATGCAGGCGCAAGCCCCCAAGGCCACAAGGATAGCGGCTTGCTCGCGGATCTTTTTCAGACGGGGGATGTCTTTTTCCCGGGTGATACTCCCTTCGACGAAGGCAATAGCATAATCATCGCTCTTCTCGGTCATGGCCTCGCGGAACTGGACGATGTCCACCGCGCCTATTACGTCGAGCATCTCCGCCTCCAGGTTGACCACCTGAAGCTGGCAACCTTCGCAGCTTGCAAAATCAAAAAAAGCGATTTTGGGTTTCATCAAATGGCCTCCTTTAAGTCCTTGATCTTGGCGTAACTGAAAACGGGGCCTTCCTGGCAGACGTATATGTGGTTGATCTGACAGTGGCCGCACTTGCCCACACCGCACTTCATTCGCCGCTCCAAGGAGACGATGATCTGGTCGTCGGGGATCCCCTTGACCTGCGCTTCCAGGATCGCGAAGCGATACATAATCGGCGGGCCAACAATTACGGCGATCGTCTTCTGGGGGTCGACGGTGATTTTGGGGAAAAGGGTGGTGATGACCCCTACATTTCCTTTCCATTGGCCGTCGGACCGATCCACGGTTTCCCAGTATTCCATATCTTTGCTTTGGCGCCACTTGGCCAGTTCATCCAGGAAAAGTTGCTCGGCGGGTGTTTTGGCGCCGAAGAGCACAAAAACCCGGCCGAAATGGGAGCGATTATCCAAAACATAATTGATCAGAGAACGCAGGGGCACGAGACCGATACCGCCGGCGACGAAAAGAATATCCTTACCCTTCATCTCCTCGATGGGAAAGCCCTTACCAAACGGCCCCCGGATTCCCAGCGTGGCCCCACGATTGAGGGTGTGCAGGGTTTTGGTGACGTTGCCCACGGCCCGCACCGCCAGCTCAAAGGAACCCTTCTTGGTGGGTGAGGAAGAAACGGAAATGGGAGCTTCGCCGATGCCGAATAAAGAAACTTCGACGAACTGACCCGGCTGGTGCCCTAATTCTTGGTCGTTTTGAAGTTTGATCTCGAAGAGCTTCTCCATCTTGGTCAACTGCTCCGTCCTGACGATTTCCGCCAGGCTGGGCAGGTAAATCGATGTTGGCTGAACCTGTGCAGCGGTCATCATCACTTGCCCTCCTTTAACCGGTTAAAAATCTCCACGGGGTTGGCAATGTCCGGCAGACAAGCAGAGGCGCACCTTCCACAACCCACGCAGCCATGTTCCCCGTATTTCTCATAGATATATTTGCCCTTGCGAAAGATCCGGTGCCGAATCCGCTCCGCCCGGTCCTCCCGAAAATTCTCACCCGTAGCCACTTGGGCAAAACCTTCCAGCAAGCAACCGTCCCACAATCGGAACCGTTCTCCCTCGGATAGATTCAGGGCCATCTCGTCCTGCACATCGAAACAGTAGCAGGTAGGGCAGACCAAATTACAGGAGCCGCAACTAAAGCACTTCTCGGCTAACTCATCGAAAAGCTTGCTGGCGGCATGATCCGTGAGAAGCCTGGGCAACTCATCATAGGGCGTGGTCAAGGTATTCAAAGAAAACAGGTACGGGATTTTTTCTTGAATCTCAGACCGTTTGGCAACCTCCTCTTTCGTTGCTGCCCGGGAAGTGGCCCATTGGGCCAGGAGATCTTGGCCTTTCTGCGTTCCCACCGCCACTACGTACCCCTCCCCGATGTCGGTCAGGAAAAGGTCAAAGCCTTCTTGGACCGTCGCCGAGTTCATCGATTTACAGAAGGCATAGGGAGAGGACCTCCTGATGTCCGAGCCGATGATCACGGCGTCCTGCCGTTTCTTACGGTAGTGTTCATCCGAGTTGGCATCGGCAAAGATCCGGTCGAGCTGGGCAATGGCCTTAAGGTCGTAAGGATGAACCCCGATGATCGCCAAGGGTTTGCTTGCCAGCACCGCCTCGCAGCTTACCGTCTTACCCGTCCTGAACTTTAACAAAGTCTCCCGGGGGGGCAGGAAGTATTTTTTGGGGGAAAGGAGCGTAACATCATAGTCCAAGCAGAGCTGGGACGGCGATTCCAGAAGGGCAAACTCATACTTTCCCTCTACTTTCTCCCGAACCCCTACCACTTCCATAGCCGGCATCAGTTTTTCGATGAAAGGCGGGAAGTTTTTCTTTTCGATGGTTCGAAAGGTCATCTTTTCCTCCTTATTTTCAGAGTTTGAACGTTAGTAGTGCCGAGAACACGGAGCAGCGTTCTCCGCGTGCTCTGCGGTGAACAGGAAACCGAATTTTCAAAGTAAAGTCATCCCGCTATCAATCTTTTTAGTAATGCGCCGCCCTGCCTGACCCCGGAAGGCCAGGCGCAATTCTTCCAGGCTGGCCTCGGCTAAAAGAAAAACGGTGTACGCGCTGCCGATGTCCTGCAAACGATGGGTATCGGAGGAAATAATCCTGGGAATAGATAAAGAAGTAGCGGCGATAACTGTCTGCTCACGAAGCTTGCTCTGGCGGCTCATCTCTAAGGCCTCCAGTTCCAAATCCTCCGGAATCAATCCCAGCTGGCTGATCAAACTGAAGGAACCTTTGTTAAAGTGCGAGGGGATCATCAAGCCTCCGTGTTTTTCCACGCGATGCTTGACCTCTTCCAGGGAAAGGTCAAGGGAGTTTAAAAGCATGCGCTCCTCAAACTTTACAATATTCCCTTCCTCGTCCACAACGGGCTGATCCCCGAAAATTTCGGGATCGTTCTGCATAGGAGGGAGGTGGCGATAAACTTCCTCATCCCAAGCTGCGGTCGACGGCCAGTCGGGAAAGAGAGTAAGTAGATGGATTTCTTCCCGAGTTTGCACTTCCATCCCGGGAATGACTTTCAGCCCCCGCTGCTCTCCCAAGCGCATCACGACCCGTACGTTCTGAGCCGTGTTATGGTCCGTGATGGCGATGATGTCCAGACACTCTTTCTTGGCTCGTTCGACAATCTCCCGGGGTGAGAGGTCCAAGTCAGCGCAAGGGGAAAGGCAGGTATGAATGTGCAGGTCGGTGCAATATTCTCTCAACATCTCTGCTGGAGCTCAGTGAACTGCCCTTTTGGGAATTGCCAAGAGTTAGATGACCAGTCCTTGCTCCTGAACCCTCTCTATTGCCGGCGAATATATATCTCCAGAAACGTGCCCTGGCCGACCACCGAACGGATATGAAATTCGTCAGAGTTTTTTTTGATGTTGGGCAACCCCATCCCCGCTCCGAAGCCCATCTCCCGGATCTCCGGAGAGGCTGTGGAATACCCTTCTTTCATGGCCAATTCTATGTCGGCAATGCCCTCTCCTTCGTCTTCCACGCTGATGTGCAACAATTCGGGATTTACAGCAAGGGTCAGAGTTCCTTTTCTGGCGTACCAAACGACATTCATTTCCGCTTCATAGGTCGCAATGGTTGCCCGCCGGATGACTTTATTGGCAACCCCCAATTCTTGTAAAATTTTCTTTACTCTGCTGGACACTTCTCCCGCATTGGTAAAGTCTCCCCCGCTGATAGGAAAGGTTTCTTGGAAGCAGGGCTCAGCGCCCATCAACCGCGCAACTCCCTTCCTCAGCCTCGGAACATCCCGGAAGCCCGCGCTGGTAGAGGCGGCCGCAGGCTTCATACATCGGCAAGTCCGTGAGCATTATGGGAATCTTTTTTTCCATCGCCAAAGCAATGGTTTCCCGGTCAGGCTCCTTACCCCGGACGAAGACCACGGCCTTGACGTTAGCCATCTCTGCGGTCCGGACAACCTGAAGGTTGGTCAGACCAGTCAGGAGCAGAGAGTCCTCTTTGGTGAAGGCCAAGACATCGCTCATCAGGTCGCATCCGCAGGCCATCTTGACGTCCAGCTGTAAGTCCTGGGGAGCGACGATCATCTGGGCATTAAGAATTTCTTTGACTTCCTGCAGGGTCATCCCCGTCACTCCTATTCTGGCATAATGCGTCGTTCTACCCCAATTCCCCAAGCTTCGGGTCGCGCAAGAACTCGAAAACGAGTTGAACGTTAGCACAGAAAAATACCTCTGTCAAACCGGGTATCTGGCCCAGCCCTCTTCACTCTTACAGAATCCTTGTTCGTGGCCAGAAGTTCTTGGCGATGAGCGCGAGTAGCATCGGCATAAAGATTTTGGAATTCGGATTGTGGATTTCGGAATTTTTTTCAACTATTCCACATTCTGCATTCCGCAGTCCGCAATTAAATAAGGCCAGTGCCTGCGAATGGTTCACATCAAGGCCAGGATGGACTGCTTGGCCAGATTCAGGTAATGGGAGGGGGTAATCCCTATCTGCAGGGTGCCGAAAACAGCAATGATGAGGGCAATGACCATGGCCGGAGATGGGTCCAATCTGGCCAATTCCTTTTCCGGGTTACGCATATACATCATCACGGTTACGCGCAGGTAGAAGAAAACCGACAGGGCGCTGTTCAAGACGCCAATGATGGCCAGGCCAATGTACCCTGCTTTAACCGCCGCGCTGAAGATATAAAATTTGCCGACAAAGCCGGCCGTAGGAGGAATTCCCGCCAGGGAGAACATGAAAATAGCCATGACCGCTGCCAGCAGTGGGTATTTTGACGCCATCCCACTGTAATCGCTGAGGTTGACGTTTTCCTCACCCTTTCTTCCATAGAGAATGATGACCCCAAAGGCTCCCAGGTTCATGAAGGCATAGGCCAGGATATAATAAAGGACACTTGCCGTACCCAGTTCGCCAGCGGCCACCATAGCCACCAAGATGTAACCCGCGTGGGCGATGCTGGAATAGGCCAGCATGCGCTTAATGTTCTTCTGGGCAATCGCTACTATATTTCCCAAAGTCATGGTCAGTACGGCTAAAACCCAAAGGATCCAGACCCAATCCGTTTGCAGGGAGGATAAGGCGTAAAGAAATACCCGCAGGAAAGCGGCGAAACCAGCGGCTTTGGGCCCCACGGACATGAAGGCTGTTATCGAGGTCGGAGCCCCTTCATACACATCGGGCGTCCACATGTGGAAGGGGACGGAGGCGACTTTGAACCCGAATCCGACAATCAGCAATCCCATACCGATGAGGAGAAGAGGGTCGGGCAGGGAAGGGATCTTGCGAACGAATTCGTAGATGCCCTTCAGATTGGTCGTTCCCGTAGCCCCATAAATTAAGGCGATGCCGTAAAGTAAGAATCCCGTCGAGAAGGCCCCCAAGAGAAAATATTTGAGGGATGCTTCGTTCGATTTGGGGTTGGTGCGGAAGAAACCGGCCAAGACGTATACTGCCAGG
>JAURYC010000180.1 GCA_030654105.1 Deltaproteobacteria bacterium | reverse complement strand
ATTACTACAACCTTCTTGATATCATTTACTTTGAACTCGTTCATGTCTCCTCCTTGGCGGATGAACTTTTCCCCGCTTTCTTTCTTACCCGGCAGGGATGGAGGTTCCGAGTCTTCTTTGGGAGTCAGTATAGGGAGAAGGGCGATCGGGTATCAAATGGAAAAATACTTCAGTCTTAAATTTAATAGGACGCAGATTTACGCAGATAACCGCAGATAATTATTTTCTTTTTAGTTTATCCTGATAATCTGTGTACATCCGTGTCCAAAAAGGAATTTCCTATACAATTTAATTAATGGATGATCCCCTCTTGATCTGATACATGGGATGGCTAATCAACATCCACTGGCTGTTGACAGCTCCGACACTTTTTCACACCCCGGAACAATTTGTAATCACAATCGGGGCAATGGTAGCGTTTTTCTTCCTCTTCCATCCATCTCTCTGTTCCCAGCTCTCTCCAGGCTGGGATGGAGCGGAAAATAACTTTTTTACCAACAGGAATAGGAAAATCCTCGATATATTTGCAAGGAAAATCATTACATTGATGGCATCCCTCGAACCCTTTCTCCTTTACACAGGACCTGATCGGACAGACTTGACAGTATTTGAATAAATCATCAGAGAGGCATCCTTCACAGCGGATATCCTCCAGACTTACCCCATAAACCTTCGGTAATCTCTCTTTAAATTTTAAGTTATTCTCTTTGTGGGCAATGTAAATAGCACAAACACCGCAGTATAAGCCGCACGGAGCCGCAAGTTTCTCTTTATTTTCCATTCTCCCCTCCCGGAAATTTTCTCTGGCCCTGTCCATCCATTTTTCCAGAATCCGTTCAAAAATCCAGCATCCTTTCTTAAACCCCAAATCCCCGGCCGGTAATTTCCTCCTGTCTCAAGATCAGAATAAAGATTTGCCCCAACTTCGATCATCTTTTTCCCTATGGCCAGCGCCCCATGATTAACGCCACCGTTAGGTCTATGAGACTTATGTTCGGAGTCACCACGATCCCGCTGTTGAGTTTCCACAAAGCAGGGCTGGTGTTATGCCGCCTCAGCTCTCCAACGATATCCACTCCCAAATTTTTTGCTGACTCAACGGTCTGCCCATCCACGATGCCCCCGGCGAGACAGGGAATATCCACCGAGCCGGCGATGAACTGGGAGCCGGGTCCGTCGGTGCCGTCCGTGTCCACCGCCGCAATTACGATATTTTTACTTCCAGCAATCCTTAGGGCCGCCGAGAGCGCGAATTCCTGGTCCCGTCCACCGATCCCCTTTTCTTGCCCCACGGTTACGACCAACTCCCCGCTGGAGAACAGGGCGCAGGGAGGCTCGCAGGGCAGGCCTCTTCGTTCGACGGTGTTGGCAATCGCAGCCATGTATATTCCAGCCTGACTGGCCTCAATTTCTATGAGTTGATCGGCAACCATGATTGCTTTGAACCCGAGCTCTTCGGCTTTTTTCATGGCCGGCAGCACTTTCCCGCTCTGCCAGTATCCGGGCATGAGGCCGAAGATGCGGAAAGACATTTTATCAAAATCCTTGGCCTTGAGGGTTTCCTGCTCGGGGTCGGCTTCCTCCAAATGTCTTCTGACTGCGGCGGGAACCGCCTCCCAAGCCTCATACCGTTTTAAGTTGGCGATGGCCTCTTGAAAGGTTGTACAGTCAGGAAGGGTATGAAGCCAGTAATTTCCGTGCATCCGTTGGTCATATTCACCCGGATCGATCGCCAGGATGTGGATCATTTTCGCCGGATGGATATGGCGGGAGATTCTTCCTCCTTTCATCCGATCCAGATGATTCCGGATGGGGCTGAGATCCCTCGTCGGCATACCGCGCTCGATCTGGGTAACCATCGTAGTCTTGCGCAAGTCCTCCACGCTTATGCCGGGCACCGGCATGGTCAGAAGTGAGGACACACCGTTCGCCACACAGGTAAAGACCAGGTCCTTCTCCGTCAGATCTCTGGTTATCTCCAGGATTCGCTCACATCCTTTGACACAGTCTTCGTCGGGCGTCGGATGACCCCCCAGCGTAACGCCGATCCTTTTCAAAATTAAAGGATGACCTTTCTTGTCAATGACATGGCCCCCCGTGAGTCGGTCACCCAGAACATCTTCTATGGCTTTGGCCACATTCTGGATGCCCTTGCCCGCACCTAAAACGTAGATTCTGCCGAGCCGGGAGAGATCATACACCTCGTCGCCAGATCTGGGGTCTCCGCTGGGCTCGAATTCCTTATTCCCGACGATCAGCTTCCCGTCCTCCACCCGAATGAGTTTTCGGGTATTGGAGTATGGATCTGCAGCCTGTAGACCTGCTTCCAGGATCGGCAACATGGCTTTTCGACCGGAAAAATTCCCGGTAGAGAGAAGGACTTTCACATTTTGAATTCTGGTCCTCATGGATAATTAGAACTTCTCTCCCTGTCTATGAACTCAGGCTCGCTCGCCAGTTAAAATCTCCCGGAACACCGGCTCCCCGTATCAGGGGATTATCTGTAATCTGGAGCAACGAATGCTACCGCAGGCGTACTCCCCCTTTTCCCCCAACTCATCGGCTATGCGCAGGAGCCGGTTATATTTAACGATACTCTTCTGGCAAGGAGGCCCCAATTTTATCTGCCCGGCACCCTCCAGGACCGCCAGGTCGGAAATCGTGCTGTCCTCGGTCTCTCCCGAACGGGAGCTCAACATGGCAGCCCATCCTGCTTCTCGGGTGATGCGGATCGCCTCCAGCGTCTCGGTCAGGGTGCCGATCTGGTTGGGCTTGATAAGTACGGCGTTCGCCGCCTTGAGTTTAATTCCTCTCTGAATGCGGTCGGGGTTAGTAGTGAAAAGGTCGTCTCCGACCAGTTGTACTTTTTCTCCTATCCGTTTGGTCAAAGCCTGCCATCCTTCCCAATCTTCTTCCGCCAACCCGTCTTCAATGCTCACGATGGGGTAGGCCTCAACCCACTCGGCCCATAAATCCACCATTTCCTCCGAAGTGAGGTTGCGTCCCTCTCCGGTTAGGGCATAATTTCCATCACTATAAAGCTCGGATGTGGCGGCGTCTATCCCGATAAAGCACTCCTTCCCGAGCTTGTAGCCGGCTTTCTCAATGGCCGCGGCGATAACTTCCACCCCCTCCCGGTTGGAGCCCAGGGACGGGGTATAGGGGCCGCTCGCTTCCGGGATGCTGTACCCCTTCTTCTGAATGACCTCTCTCAATGCTTGGTACACATCGACCCCGGCTCGGAGCGCTTCCGGGAAGTTCGAGAGCCCCGCTGGAATCACCAGATACTCCTGGAGGTCAACTGAGCTCTGGGCATGCGAACCTCCGGCGAGCATATCAATTACCGGCACTGGCAGACGGAAGGGTCCTTCTCCTCCTAAATAGCGGTATAAGGGGACTTTCAGGCTGGCAGCGGCGGCATAAGCTGTGGCCAAAGAGACAGCCAGAATCGCATTGGCCCCCAACCTGCTCTTGTTTGGGGTGCCATCCAGGTTCAGGAGCTTCTCATCGACTTCTTTCTGCCGGGTCGCCTTCATACCCTTCAACGCCGGTGCGATCACCTGGCGGACGTTTTCTACCGCTTTGAGAACACCCTTACCCCCGAAGCGTTTGGAATCCCCGTCCAATAACTGAACCGCTTCGTGGCTTCCGGTACTGATTCCCGCAGGCACGGCTGCCTTGCCATAGCTGCCATCGGCCAGAATGACTTCGGCCTCAACCGTTGGGTTGCCACGGAAGTTTAATATCTCCCGGGCCCAAATTTTCTCAATTGTGTCCCCACTTGTCATCTTCATTCTCCTTCTCTATATAATCAACATCTCTTTCAACTAACGTGAGCGTGGTGAATAATAATGGAATTTACGCCATCTCCAGGAACTTGTCAAAAGAAAATGGGTCATCTCCAAATTAGTTGAGGGACAAAGAGCTGGCAGAATTAGAATGCCCAGTGATTTCAGGGTCCCGGAAAGAAAGGCATCTTGCTTGCAATCATGAGGCACATATCTCTCTCTAACTATGGCGGGGAGATTCTGTTATTTCTCCGAAGGTTTCTTTTCCTAGCCCCGCGCGCTTTGCGGAAGGCAAGCAGGGGGGTTTATGGAAATCGGATATCCCCGCCGATGCTTGCGGCGTAAGTTGCCTTTCTTTCCGGGACCTTGGCAGATTTTCATTAAAAATACGATCAACTAATTTGGAGATGATCCAAGAAAAT
>JAURYC010000179.1 GCA_030654105.1 Deltaproteobacteria bacterium | reverse complement strand
GCTGAATAATTGGTATTTTTGGCAGGAAAGGCTGCAGCAGATGGTGCTCGAAGGAACGTCGTCCTGGTTTGATAATATCCTAACCAAAGATGTCAAAGAAACCAGGGACACCCTTTTCCATCAAGCCGCCTTGACTGCGGTAAATAAACTCCGGGCCTCCCTCGGCAAGGATCCCAAGGAATGGAAGTGGGGTAAGATGCATACCATCGAATTTGTAAGCCCTATCCGGCGCGAGGGGTTTGGAAAGGGGCTGTTAGGGGACGGCCCTTACTCCTTCCTCGGCTCCGGGGAGACTCTCTGTCGGGGTATTTATGAGTTTAAGGATCCATTCAGGGTTACGCTTTCGGCTTCCCTAAGGATGGTAGTTGACTTAAGCGATGACGACAAGGTGTTGGCAGTTTTACCGGGGGGTGTCTCCGGCCGCCTCTTCCATCCCCACAATAAAGATCAGATTAAGGCCTTCATCAATGGCGACAAGGTTTACTGGTGGTTCAGCGACAAAGCGATTCAAGAACATAAGAAGACCACGCTTCTCCTTAAACCTTAGCTTGCCTATTGCTCTTACCCCTAACTTCAAAAATCACTTGGGAGGAAGGGTGTAGTTGATAGGCGCTTAGATGCTATGCAGGGTTTTTTGATCAGTTCTTCGGGGTATAAATAAACCACATAGAAGCAGGAATCAATATTCCTTGCCTAAAGAATTGACCTTTCCAAACGGAGAGAGTCGGCGGCGGCGGAGTGGGATTGTAGATCTTGCAAGAAAAGCCCATCTTTAGTATATTCGGTTCAATTCTGCAAAAAGGGGGCCTAAGTGCCGGAGGCTACTGGCTCTCCAACGGAATATAGCGGGCGAGCCCAATAGATATAAAGGCCGCCTGTAAATGAAAAAGGATTCATGGGAGGAAAAAATGCCTAAGAAAAGTTTGAAGCCGACAAGCGCCGTTTTATTAACCCCCGTAGTTTTAGTCAGCTGCCAGGATGAAGGAGTGAAGCCGAACATCATTACTTTGGCCTGGGTGGGAGTGGCCAACTCCGACCCACCGATGATTTCGATCGCCATCCGTCCGGAGCGGCACTCGTACGCGATCATCAAGAGGACAGGCGAATTTGTGGCCAACCTTCCCACTACCGCAATTTTAAAGGAGATGGATTTTTGCGGTGTCGTCTCTGGAAGCAAGCTGGATAAATTTTCAACGACCCAACTTACCCCCATGCCTGCGGAAAAGATAAAGGCCCCCCTGATCAAAGAGTGTCCGGTGAACCTCGAATGCCGGGTGAAGCAGGTTCTCGCCCTGGGGAGCCATGATCTTTTCCTGGGAGAGGTGGTGGCTGTCCATATGGACACGGAGATCCAGGATGAGAAAGGACGAATCGACATTGGCAAGGCCAAGCTTTTTGCTTTCTGCGCGGGAGCAATGGAATACTGGAGCCTGGGGGAGAGAATTGGCAGGTATGGTTTTACCAAAGGTAAGCTGGATTAAGGCCTATATGTTTTTTGTCTCCTCCTTACGTCAAATTTTAAACACAAGATCAAATGGACCCATGGCCCCACTACATTTTGGGGGTGATACTGGGCTTCTAAAACTGCTGATTTGCTTGCCAAAAAAAGAACCCACCCTCTGGAGAAGAATATTGCGCATATGGGGGTTTGGAAATCAAAACTTTTTAGGACTTAAAAAACTGAAGACGGATAGCGAGCCTGTCGAAAAACCCTTATTAAAAATTAGCTCCTTGGTTTAAAACGGTTTTACTGACTTCACTTTCCAAAATTTCTTTTTTTATTTTGTTGAATTATTTTCCTTCCTCTCTGGATATGCTGCTCGCCTCCGGCACGAAATTACATTTCCACCCATTGAGGTCGATGGCCAAAGAGGCCAAAATCGGAGAGGGTGACTGTCACATTCCCTTAAATTTTTTGAATCGAAGATTTTGATGTGGTCGGTGTTTCATTATTGTAGCTCGAAGCTTCATTCTAAGGAATCTATTCGCAATCGATCCCATCTCTAAGTTTTTAAGTGGGCGACTTATGATTTTGACCTTATTCTGCCGAATGGCTGCAAAAACTGCTTCAAGATTCTTCTCCGCATAAATTAACGAATAGGTCGCTCCCAGTTGAGAGAGGAAATGAGCATCTGAGTTTCCGACTAATGGAAATCCAAAGGCTTGGGATACTTCTACGGCTCTGAGGTTAAAATTGATCATTTGGGAATAAAAATGGCAATATTCGAGCGCGTCGAAGAGATTCAGATGCTTCAAAAGGTATCCGTTTAAAGAGTATGTTCCCGGGAAATAGGGGTGTGGAGCAATGATTAAGGTTTCTGGACGCCGCAGTTTTGAAAGGGAGAAAAAATCTGAACATATTTTATACGGGGGAGGGTTTAAAACGAGGACATGCCGTCTCTGAATCGTCATTTCTATACCGGGTATGAGGAGGATACCCCTTGCCTGTGCGTGGGAAAAAAGGTCCTGATTGAAGGTCATTCGGTGATGATTGGTGATGGAAATCACGTCAAAACCTTCATCGGCAGCTTTTGAGATAAACTCTTTGGCCGTATATCGTACGCAGTCGAGGGGATCTTCCGCTGTGTGAAGATGTAGATCAGCCTTAAGGGGCCTCTTTCTTATGTTTTTCATAATAGACTCTTTCACCACTTTTTAAATTCTATCATGAATATTAGGCTTTTAATAGGACTTGTCTGTTTAGAGGCTTAAGAATGGAATGGGATAAAAGTTAGCTTAAGGGGATACCCCAATATATAGCTGCGCCACGAGGATGCAATATGCC